>JAYTEI010000182.1:0-7788 GCA_043735445.1 Akkermansiaceae bacterium
CGGCCTCATGAGAATTTCTCAGGCTGGGAAATGCCCGGAGTTCCGAGATTCTTCCTCTCTCATACTTCAGTTCAAGTAGTGGAGTCACGTTTTTCCAAGCGAGGATTGCTGCCTTCCAAGCTGCGGGATCGAACCCAGTGAGGTCGAGCGAGGCGAGGTTGTCAGGGTGATAGAGGAGATTCTCGATGGAATAGCAGGGAAGGATCCGGTAGTTCGGCAGCTCCGCCTTGATGATATCAATTTCCGAGGGCATCAGGAAATCCCGATCACGGAGAGCACGGTAACCTGGATTCGCGCGGGCCATCGCGAGCACTCCGGCGGCGTTATCCGAACTCCCGGGAGGAATGAATAGGCGGGACGCATCATCGCAAGAGGCATTGTAGAGAGCGTGGTCCTTCCCTTCACAGACGACGATGAGGCGGCTAGAGAAGAGACGCGACAGAGATTCTTTTGGAACTGCGATTTCGACAAGATCGAGCCGAGTCTTCGGAGCGGGAGTGATCACTTGCGGTTGGTCGAAATCCAGAGCGTCGAGGTCAATCAATTCCGATCTGCTCTCTGCGCACCGCGAAGCCCATCAGGAGAATGACGATTTGTTTTTCACCGTGGCTGAGAAGGTCGAACGGGATCGTGGATCCGCCCTTGCGAAAGTAGAGTTGGGTCGCCTTGTCCAGATCCGCGTTGTCATAGTTCCGGATCTGGATTGTGGTCTGCTCGCTGTCACCAAAAACCCGTTTCAGGGAATCATTGAAGGGTTGGATGTGCTCCCGGAAAATGGCCAGAGTATCCGCGCTTGACCCAGAAAAGTGGGTTCTCGCAGAGCCTTGTCGATCCTCGAAGTGAAAGCCGCGAGGTCTGCGATGAAGCGCCGGTCTTCCAGAATAAATCGTTCAGGACGGTCGCGATTTCCCCTGCTGATTTCATCGGCATTGCTGCGGCTTCTTTCGATCATGGGAATAACCCGCAGGCTGGAGCGTCCGAAAAATTTCAGATCG
Source organism: Akkermansiaceae bacterium (assembly GCA_043735445.1). Classification (GTDB taxonomy): domain Bacteria; phylum Verrucomicrobiota; class Verrucomicrobiia; order Verrucomicrobiales; family Akkermansiaceae; genus Luteolibacter. Next base: position 996 of record JAYTEI010000182.1, read on the forward strand.
GCTCCGAGACCATAGGTTTCTCCCGATCTATTCGCACCCATCAGCAGAATCAATTTGGCAGTCTCTGGAATTGATTCGATCTTGAGATTGGTGAAGTGTTTGAAATTCTGGAGGTGGAGGGAGCTGACATGCATGTGGGTGAATACGCGGAAATTACCCGAGCGAATCCATGAGTGCGAGCTGATTCCCCAAGGCTGATTCCCCAAGGCTTGACCCCGCCGCCGCGCCGTGCATCTTCCGCGCCCGATGATTTCTGTTCAGTCACTCCGCGTTGAATTCGGTGCCCGCGTCCTCTTCAATGACCTTTCGTTTTCCGTCCAGCCGCGCGAGCGGATTGCCTTCGCCGGCCACAACGGCGCGGGAAAATCCACGCTGATGAAGTGCGTGGCGGGGTTGGTGCGGGCGACGTCTGGGCAGATCCATGCGCCCAAGGGCACGCGCATCGGCTACTTGCCGCAGGAAGGAATTCACGTGAAGGGGCGTACGTTGTGGCAGGAAACTGAGTCGGCATTTGGCGAGACGATGGCACTCAGCGAGAAGATCGACCGGCTGTCGCACGAACTCACCAAGCTGGATCCGCGCTCATCGCCGTATGGGGATTTACTGGAGGAAATCGGCGAGCTGGAGTTGTTGCTAGACGCGACCGACCCTGCGCGGATGAAGCCGCGGATCGAGTCGGTGCTCAAGGGTCTGGGTTTCCAACAGAAAGATTTCACCCGCGATTGCTCGGAGTTTTCCGGTGGCTGGCAAATGCGGATCGCGATGGCGAAGCTGTTTCTCCAAGAGCCGGAAGTCCTGCTGCTAGACGAACCGACGAACCACCTGGACATCGGCACTCAGATCTGGGTCGAACAATATTTGGTGAACTACCCCGGCGCGATCCTGCTCATTTCCCACGACCGGGCGCTGCTAGATACGCTCTGCACGCGGACCATCGCCTTCTCCCACGGCCGGGCCGAGGAGTATGCGGGAAACTTTTCCTACTTCGAGCGCGAGTCGGTCCTCCGGAAGGAAATCCGCCTCAAGCAATACACCGCGCAGCAGCGCGAAATCGCCGAGACCCAGCGCTTCATCGACCGCTTCCGGGCATCGGCTAACAAGGCGACGTTGGTGCAATCCCGGATCAAGCTGCTCGCCAAGGTCGAGCGCATCCCGGCCCCCGAGCAGGACGACGCAGTGATGAATTTCAAATTCCCGCCGCCGCCGAACTCGGGTCACACCGTGGCAAAGCTCGAAGGCGTCGCAAAAAGCTACGGCGCGCTCAACATTTTCAGCGGCTTCGACTTCGAGATCAACAAGGGCGAAAAGTTTGCCATCGTCGGCCCTAACGGCGCAGGCAAATCCACCTTCTGCCGACTCATCACTGCGCAGGAAGAACCGGACGCCGGTGCCCACAGCTTCGGCCACAAGGTTGCCACCTCGTTCTTCTCGCAGAACCACGCCGACGAACTCGACCCGAATCTATCCGTTCTCGAGACGGTAGAAGCCGCCGCATCGCGTGAGTCCATGCCGCACGCGCGGAACCTGCTAGGCTGCTTCCTGTTCCGCGGCGACGATGTCTTCAAAAAGATCGGCGTTCTATCAGGCGGCGAGCGGTCGCGCGTCGCGCTCGTCTGCATGTTGCTACGCCCAGCGAATTTCCTGATCCTCGACGAGCCCACGAACCACCTCGACATGCAATCGCAGGACGTGCTCCAGCGTGCGCTCATCGACTATCCCGGCAGCGTGATGATCGTTTCCCACAACCGGAACTTCCTCGATGCGCTGGTGAGCAAGACCCTCGAATTTCGCCCCGGCGAGCAACCGGTGCTCTACGCCGGAAACATCACTTACTACCTCGAAAAATCCGCCGAGGACGAAGCGGCGAAAAAGGGCATCGCGCCCCGGCTCGCCACCTTGGGGGCCACGCCTGCTAACGGCTCATCGCGCCAGTCCATTCCCGGCGTGAACCGCAAAGAACAACGCCGGATCGAAGCCGAGCAACGCGAAATCCGCTCCAAAGTCCTCAAGCCGTTAGAAACTGAGTTCACCGCGCTCGAAGCGAAGATCGCCGAACTTGAGGGCGCACAAGCCACCCTCACCGCGCAACTCTCCAGCGAGGAAATTACTAACAATCCCGGCAAACTGCGCGAGGTCACCAACGCCGTGGACAAGCTCGCGAAGTCGTTAGAAGTCAGCTATTCCCGTTGGGGCGCACTTTCCGAAGAGATCGAGCGGCTCCGCACCAAGCACGGGATCGAAGCCTAAGGGGCAGGGACGTCTCGTCCCTGCGAAGATTCTATCTGGCTCAAACGTATAGTTCCAATTCATCTACAAGTGTTAATACACATCCAGCAACTCATCGCCCGAACCTATATTTAGGGATCTCTTATTAGAAACTCCAACTCGGCTGCGACGAGGGTCACTGATAACGGTAGTCGCCGAGGTTAAAAGTGGCTAAGGAAACGCCGGACTGCTAGTAATCTGCCGGAATAGACATGGTTTTTTGCTTGTGATGACCGATGCCTTGGGATAATCCGACAAGTGTGTGAAGGCGTGTCGCCCTCGCCCCGCCGGGAGGTTCCCGGAAGCATGTAACCCAATATAATCCCATGAAAAATTATCTAACCCGTGCGCTATCGCGCAAGTTGTTATTGTCATCGGTTCTTTTAGCACCGGCATTAGGTTCAGCCGTCGCAACGGCTGGTTCAGTCTCTTTACAACTGACGCGCACCTCATTGCAGAATGTCGAAGACGCGGCAGGTCGCTGGCAGCATGAAGGAGGCAATGTGTTGAAATCGCAAGTCGTCATCGGCCAATATTTGATTGTCCGGCGGGTGACACTACCGGCCATTTCGAGCCTTAACACAGCTGCCACGTCCATCACCTTGTTCATTGGCACTTCAGCGGCCACCGCGCCGAACAACATCACCTTGCAAGGAGCACATAACTTCTCGGCAGGCAACTTCCGAGGCAGCGTCAGCGGTGCTTCTAACCGCTACACGTTCCTCCAAGGTGCGGACGCCACTTACTCAAGCGCTTCCGGGACCGAGACTTTGGTCATGAGCTGGAATGGTTCTAACCAATTGACTGTTCCTTAATCTCACCGATCCACTAATGCTTCAACCCAGCCGGGAGGCGAAGGCTTCCCGGTTGTTTTGCGTTTGAAGCCTGCTAGTAAATGATCCGCAACGTCTGTGAAACTTACCTTGGCAAAGCAGTCGGCCCTCGCCGCCGGATTTCTGGTGACGGCGGCGGCGGTGATCTTCCTTAAAAACCCGCCGACTCCGGTCAAGGGAGGTGGAACTCCTAGCTCCGAACGACCCCCACGATCCGCCACTTCCCGCAGCCCACGTCCCACGGCTAGATCGACAGCGGCGAGTGAGACGAATCCCGATTCCCCAGCTTTCCTGCCGTCTTTCGAAGCACTGGCGTCGAGCAATCCGAAAAAGGCCTTGGCGGATCTAGCCGCGATTGAAGACCCAGATCTCCTCTTGTTAGCCATCGCCGCTGTGGGTGCCGGGTGGGCGCAAGTCGATCCCCAAGCAGCGGCTCAATGGGTGGCCGGAATGCCTTCCGAGGATCAACGCCGCGAGGCAGGTGCGGGTGTTATTTCCGCGTGGGCCGCGAGCGCTCCTGCCGACTGCCTCGCTTGGGTCGCACAAAACCCAGCCGGCGATCTCCGCGAAGAGTCGCTTGTCAAATTGGCGGACGCCTGGGGTTCCACCGATCCGCAAGCCGCCCTAACCGGCTTTCTCGCACTGGAAGGCGGAAGCGACTCAGGACTCCGCAGCATCGTTTCGCGATGGGTGAACGACGACCCATCAGTCGCCGTTGAAAATGTCAGCGCCTTGGGCAAATCTTCGAGGCGCGATGAGCTGCTCCAAACCGCGCTCGTCAGCCTATCCAGTCAAGATCCCGAGCTCGCATGGAAATTCTCCGACCGAGTAACGGACCGGAAAGCCATGGAACAAGTCCGCAGCGCGGTGCTCAAAGCGATGGCGGAAACCCGGCCGTTAGAAGCCATCAAACTCGCGGAAGCCGCCGGCAACAGCGAGGTGCTGTTAGCCGGAATCGCCCGCGGCTGGGCCAGCACTGACGACAGCGCCGCTGAGCAATGGATCGCTAGCTTGGCCGATCCCGAACTCGCCGCGCGCCTCAGAGAAGCGACCTCCGAGTGAGGTGGGTCCGAGTTTGCTCACCATGGAATCCCATGTTTCGTTTCATTGATGAAGTGGCCGATCTTGTAGAGATCGATGGCATCCGGTGGGATGGGCCGGAGCCTAGCAGCCGAGTGCGGACCGGGAAGACGAATGCGGTGCCGGATGTTTGTAGCGACACGAATGCCGTTACTCCACCGTCACGCTTTTCGCGAGATTCCGCGGTTGGTCGATCTCGCAGCCGCGGATGCGGGCGACGTGATAGGCGAAAAGCTGGAGCGCGACGGCGGCGGGGATGGTGGCGACTAACGGATGGCAGCACGGGACGGTGATGTAGTCGTCCATGCACTCGGCGGTTTCGTGGTCGCCCTCGGTGACGATGCCAAGGATGCGGGCTCCGCGGGCGCGGCATTCTTCGATGTTGCCGAGGGTCTTGTCCTTGCCGGGGATGTCCACAGCGAGGGCGATGATGGGCGTGCCTTTGACTAACAGCGCGATGGGGCCGTGCTTGAGTTCGGCGGCGTGGTAGCCCTCCGCGTGGATGTAGGAAATCTCCTTGAGCTTGAGCGCACCTTCGAGGGCGACGGGATACATCGGACCGCGGCCGATGAAGAAGGCGTGTTCGTTCTGCGCGTAGTCGGCGGCGATCTTGGCGATGCGCTCGTTCTGGAGGATGACCTTGGCGACGAGGGCGGGGATGGACTCGATTTCCCGGGCCAGCTTGATGCCATCTTCACGCGAGAAACGGCGACCGCGGCCGAGCTTGAGAGCCATCATTAGTAGGACGGCGACCTGACACGTAAATGCCTTGGTGGAGGCCACGGAAATCTCGGGACCAGCGTGCAGATAGACTCCCCTGCCCGTCTCGCGGGCGATGGTGGAGCCGACGACATTGCAGAGACTCATGACGAACGCGCCTTTCTGGTTCGCCTCCCTGACGGCTGCCAGGGTGTCCGCCGTTTCCCCGGATTGGGAAATGGCGACGACGAGATCGCGGCTGCCTAGGATGGGATTCCGATAGCGGAATTCGGCGGCTTGTTGGACCTCAGCATGGATGTCTGCGAGATCCTCGAATGCATATTCGCCGACGAGTCCGGCATGGAGCGAGGTGCCGCAACCGATGAGGACGACGCGGCTGAGTTCCGCGAGTTCGCGGGGCGAAGTGCCCATGCCTGCTAGAACCGATGAGCCGAGATCGAAGTCGAGCCGACCGCGGATGGCATTGCCTAACGCATCGGGTTGCTCGTGGATTTCCTTGAGCATGAAATGTTCGTAGCCACCCTTTTCGGCAGCGGCGGAGTCAAGGCCGAGCTGGGCGATCTCGCGGGTGACGGGGACGTTGTTGAGATCGCGGATGTCAACGGAATCCGCAGTGACGATGGCGATGTCATTGTCGTCCAGATAGATCACGCGCTGGGTGTGGGCGACGATGGCGGAGGCGTCGGAGGCGATGATGGTTTCACCATCGCCGACGCCGATGACGATGGGACTGCCACGGCGCGCGGTGATGATTTTATCGGGCTCGCGCGACGAAAGGACGGCGATGCCGAAGGTGCCTTTGACCTGATGGAGAGCATCACAAATGGCTTGGAAAAGATCGCCCTTGTCGCAATCGCCGATGAGGTGGACGAGGACTTCGGTGTCGGTCTCGGAGTAGAAGTGATGGCCCTTGCCCTCTAACCGGGCGCGGATGGCGCGGTAGTTTTCGATGATGCCATTGTGGACGAGCGCGATGTCGCCAGTTTGGTCGAGATGCGGGTGGGCGTTGACCTCGGTGGGCGGACCGTGGGTGGCCCAGCGGGTGTGGGCAATGCCGGTGGAGGAGCGGTGAAAAAGCGCGGCATCCCAGTCGGCATGGGCCTTTTCGCTGAGCTTGGCGACTTTTCCCGGTGACTTGGAAACGAGCACGCGGTCGTCGTCGAGGATGGCGACGCCGGCTGAGTCATAGCCACGGTATTCGAGGCGGCGCAGGCCGTTGATGAGGACGGTGGCAGCGTCCGCTTTTCCGATGTATCCGACGATTCCGCACATGGTGGTTTAGAGCTTAGGTGTTGAAGATTTTTTAACCGCAGATGAACGCGGATGGACGCAGATACTGGGATGGCTCCGGGCAGGATGCCCGGGCCACCGTGGCGCGGGCATTCTGCCCGCCGCCTTTGTGGAAATTGGGTTCATCGGGATTCGACCATGATGTCGTGCTGGACGATTTCCCCGGGTCGCGTGGTGGTGTTAGGCCAAAGCTTGCGACCGGGATAAATGGAGGTATTGATGCCGGTGTGGACGCCGTCGCCGATGATGGTGCCGAACTTGCGGCGGCCGGTGTCGATGAGGACGCCGTTGACCATCGAGCGGTGGTTGTTACCGTCGTGGCGGAGGTTGGAGGTGGTGGTGCCGGCACCGAGGTTGACCTTTTCTCCTAATATAGAGTCGCCGATGTAGGAGAGGTGGCCGACATTGGTGTTGGATAGAATGAGGCAGTTCTTGATTTCGACGGATTGGCCGATGTGGCAATTGTCGCCGATGCTGGTGTTGCCGCGGATGTAGCAGTTAGGGCCTATCTTGCAGTTGTCGCCGATGATGACATTTCCCTCAATGAAGACGCCGGGCAGGATGCGGGTGCCAAGGCCGATGTGGACGATACCATCGATGACAGC
>JAYTEI010000183.1:0-7773 GCA_043735445.1 Akkermansiaceae bacterium
GCCAGTTGTCTCTGGCGTGAATCGAAACTCACGAAAAGTTCGGCTGCGAGCAGGCAGGCACATGCCACATGCATGATGTCCAGCGTGCGGCAGCCAAGCTCCGGGGTATAAGCCGACAAGCGTTGGAACGTCGTGAAAAACGCGGCCCGGTCGATATCAGGAAAATAGTAATGGCCCTTCTCCTTGCGTTGTTCGAACAGCACCAGTTGCCGGTTGGAATCCTCCAGCGAAATCTCTCCCCAGAATACTTTCAGCCGCAGCGCGTTGGTCAGTTCCATTTCCTGCAACTCCCAGACCGGAAGCGGATCATGCTGCGCGGCAATCAATTCCTGCACGACATGGGAATCCGTTTCCAGCAGGTAGAGCTTCACCAGCGCGCTGGTATCCAGATAGATCACCAGCGCCCCTCCCGATCGAGATTGACCGTCTCCGATCCCGTTTTTCCCCGACTCGGCAAGGCTGTCGCCAAATGGTCATCCCATTTCAAGACCTTGCGGGGAATGGCGGGGATGATCCGCACCGAAGGCTTTCCCCGGTTCTGCACCTCGAAGGTTTCTCCTTGCGCCACCTGACGCTCGATCTCCGCCCAATTGGCCTTCATTTCCCGCACTGACACCACCTTCATGCAGAAGTGAATGCCGGATGTTTCTCATTTCGTCAAACAATGGTTTTTGATGGCACCTCGGTCTCCGGCCAAAGTTTGCCAATGCGGATGATCCATGCAAACTCCCGGCGTGTCTAACTTCGACGACCAAAAACGGATGATGAATCTCTCGCTCGCGGCGGCCGTGGTGCTGCTCGGCGCGAAGGTCACCGCTGCCGTGGTGACCAAGTCCTCCGCCGTCTATTCCGATGCCGCGGAATCGGTGGTGCATCTGCTGGCCGTCGGATTTGCCGCCTGGGCGCTGCGCCTCGCGCACAAGCCGGCCGACGAGACCCACCACTTCGGGCATGACAAGGTGGCGTTTTTATCGGCTGGATTCGAGGGTGCGATGATCTCGGCCGCGGCGGTGCTGATCCTTTACGAGGCAGTCCGGCAGTTCGTTTTCGGCGTTTCCATTTCCCACATCGGCTTCGGCGCGGCAGTGACGGGCGCGGCGGCTGGCATCAATTTGGTGCTCGGGCTTTCCCTCATCCGAGTTGGAAAAAAAAGTGGTTCTCCCTTGTTGCGGGCCAATGGCATGCACGTCCTGACCGATGTCTGGTCGAGCGGCGCCGTCCTCGTCGCGCTGGCACTCATCTACTGGACCAAGTGGGTCTGGTGGGATCCGATCGCCGCAGTGCTCGCCGCTCTGAACATCCTGCGCGTCGGCTTCAAGTTGATCCGCGAAAGCCTCGGCGGACTGCTCGATGAATCCGACCCCAAGGTGGAGCGGGAAATCTGCGACCTGCTCGACCGCGAGGTCCGCCAGCGCGGGTTGTCTTATCACAATCTCCGCCACCGCCATTCCGGGCGGACCCACTGGGTCGAGTTCCACCTCGTTTTCGACGACGCCCTAACGGTCGGTCAGGCGCACGAAGCGGCCACGGAAATCGAAGCCAGCGTCGCCGCGTTGCTGCATCCCGACGGCCGGGTGATTTCCCACCTCGAACCGAAATCCGCCGAGCACCAGGAGGAGCGGTGGGAAGAACGCTAAGGGGATGGATTTGCCCCAAAGCTACAAGTTTCGGTCTCACCCTTTGGCTTGCGTGGGGTAAAAATTTATCCAAGTCTCTGCCATGAATCGTTGACCCGCGATCTTAGCCGGACTTTCCGCCATGCTTCGAATTTTTTCCAAAGCCCACGTTCCATGTCTGATGCTGCTGGCGATATCCGCCGGTCATGCAGTGGCAGATATCCAAGGCTCGGCAGCGGGATCGGTGGCACCGCGGGTGCTAGTTCCGACGGGCACTCGACCGATCGTCCCAGTGCGAGCACCGGTCGCCCCGGCGCCCACCTCGCGGATTCTTTATCCGTGGAAACTGCAAGTGACGTGTACGATTTTTTGGATTGGCGAGCAGCCGTCGGCACGCAATCCCACGCCGAACACCAAGTCATCGTGGGACCAACAGTGGTCGGAAAATTTTGGCGGATATGATGACCCGGAGCCGGCAAACCGCTTGGCGAACCACACGACCGGAGAGTTCCGGCCAAAGGCATTTGTGCCCAAGCTCAACCCATTTTACATCGCGCTTCCTTACAACGACGTGATCGGCTCATCCATCCATAAACCTGAGGCAGCGCGGGTGATCCCGTGGTTCGGGCGAGTCAATCCAGAACCCGGCCACACGGTGTGCAAGGGCCGCTGGTTGCAGATCTACAACGGCAGCCGGAGTTGCTATGGGCAGTGGGAAGATTGTGGACCTTGGGAAACCAATGACTGGGAATTTGTGTTCGGCACCAAGCCGCCGAAGACCACGCAGAATGGCAAAGCGGGCATCGATCTATCCCCCGCGATCCGCGATTACCTCGGGATGCGCTCCGGCCAAAAAATCCACTGGCGTTTCGTCGAGGCCAGCCAAGTCCCCTACGGCCCGTGGAAAAAGTATGGCCAAGAAGCGCCAGTCGCGAATGGCAAGGACGCAATCTCCGAGCAGCGATACCTAGAATACCTGCGGAAACTGCGCGACGACAGCTATCAGAAAAAGTCCGTTAGCCAGCTCCAGAATTAGTCTGGCCAGCCGCCGGATTTCAGGAAATGGACGCATAGCCCAATCGCCTCGGGATGCATCGGCATGAAGGTGTGGTCGGCATCGATCACAGTAAACGCCCGCATCCCGTCGAGCCGACCTCGCGCGGCGGAAACGATCCCGTCGTTTTCTGGGTCCAGTAGATTTTTAAAAAACGGAATCGCTCGTCGCTTGCCCATGATCACGGCGGTCTCGATTTCCGGCGGCAGCGCGGGGAGAGCGCAGGATACCCCGGCGGTGCCGAGCGTAAGACCTGTCGGCCCTAACAAACGGTGAAGCGGCGGGTGCGCCTGTGCCCAATCGACGATTTCACTGCCGCCGTTAGGTGGCGCTAGCATCACGATTTTTCCCGTGCTCCACGGCACGTCACCGGCCAGCAACGCTCTCACCAAGATGCCACCCAGCGAGTGGGTGATGAAATGCACCGGCGGCTTGCCAGCGATTTTCTCGATCTGTGGGGCGACGCGCGCAATCAACTCCGCGATGGGCAGCCGGGCCGAAGGGTAGGGGAGATTCAGGGTGGAAAACCCCTCGCGATTCAGCGCTCGGGCCAGTGGCTCCATCGCCCGCCAGCCCCGCCACAGGCCGTGCAATAATACCACCGCCGGGCCACCGCAGTCGTGCCACTGCGGGCGATCCCACGGCAAGGGCGGAATCAACATTTGCGCCCGGTCGCGCCATTCGGAGAAGTCCCGCATGGGCGGGAACATGCGAGAAACTTCGCGGTCCACCAAGATTCAAAAAAGCTCTGCCTGCGGATCGTCATTAGAGGGCTTTGCCTTGCGCTTCAACGGGCTTTCGCAGCGCCTCGCGATGATTTCTCCCGCGTAGGGGGTGAATTCTAACGCCTCGCCGCGCAGGAAGGCGAAGGCCATCCCCGCGTCGAGCACGGCGAGCATTCGATCGTGGATCGGCACCACCACCGGCGCGGGTTCGGTGGTGATCGTGGCATAACAGGCACCGTGGCTTGCGGTCCTTTCGTAAATCCCGGCGATCCACATCCAGCCTCCATCCGGGCGGCGAAACTCGTAAGCATGTTTCCCGCCGCCCGCCAAATGTTGCCATTCGTAGAACGCTGAAATCGGCACCAAGCAGCGTCGCAGCCTGAGAGACTCCGCCCACGTTGGTGAGCTGAATTTGTCCGAGCGGGCGTTGTTGATGGCATCGCTGAACGGGCGATGGAACCCCCAGCGCATGGTTTCAGGAAATGGCTCGGCGTTGTTAGCCAGCACCACCACGCCCGGTCCCGTGCGGCGGACCAGTGGGGATGGGAGTCGCGAAATTTCCGCAGAAACCACCGACTCCAAGGCGATGGCACCGATCTCGGGGCGGACGGTGTAGGCGTTGCACATGGCCGTTAGTGCGCGTGGAGCTTGAGTCCGTGGGCGAGAAACACTTTGAAATCGTCCGGGTCCACGGTCGCCAGCTCTGCCCCGGCGAGGATGGCGGTCGCGGCGATCATGGTGTCGAGCCGGGTCCGGCGTTTGGAGCCGGTGAGGTGATAGAGTTCACCTGCTAGAACGGCGGTCGCTTCGTCGAAGGGGAGGATCCCACCGGTGAGCATTTGGCGGAGGACTTTGTCCCGAATGGGATCGACCGGACGGGACCGATATTCCGTCCACGCACAGGCGGAGCTGCCAAATGGACCGGCCGCCTCCATGACGCGATCAGCAACGGCGGCATGAAGATCGTCGGGATTCGTAGCGGCGATGAGGATGCTAGCATCTAGGTGGATCATGCTCCGGGTGGGTTGATTGAGTTAGACAAAGTGGCGTGCTGGCTCTCCCTGTGCTCCTCGATTTGGGCATCCATTTCCCGCATCGCGAGGATTTCCTTGCGACCATCGTTGCCCCAGGCCGGCGGCGCTTGGGGATTGGCCCGGAGCCACTCGAAGGCTTGTCGTGGCGTCATTGCCGCGATCTCGTCATCGGCAAGTGGATCCATTGTGCCTGTGCTTCGAGTCTGGTTTTCGACAGTTTCCAACGCCCGCCGCAGCGTCTCAGATTTGGAAACTCCCCAGCGCTTCGCCAGCCGTTCAAGCCTGGCGGCAGTCGCGGGATCGAAGGCAACGGTGGTGCGGATCGTCATGGTGGCCATAATCCTTCGACGTTATGCGCATAACGTCTGCGGTCAAGCCGCTTCGCCCGCCAAGCCGAGCCTGCTACCCCTTTCGGGTAACGGACAAACGCGGCTATTCGGGGCACGCTTCCGCCATGTCGTCGCGCTTCCTTGCCTGCATTTTTCTAACTGTCTGGACCGCGCTCGCTTCCTGTTGGGCTAAGCCGGTCCTGTATCTCATCGGCGACTCGACCGTTCGCAACAGCACTGCCGGCCAAATGGGCTGGGGCGATCCGTTAGTCAGCGAGTTCGATCCCGCGAAAATCTCGGTGATCAATCGCGCGATCGGCGGCCGCAGCAGCCGCACGTTTCTCACCGAAGGCCGCTGGGATGCGGTGATGGCGCACCTCAAGCCGGGCGATTTCGTGCTGATGCAGTTCGGCCACAACGACGGCGGAAAGCTCAACGACGACCGCTGCCGGGCCTCGATCAAAGGCATCAGCGAGGAAACCGAAGACATCGTCCGCAGCACCGACCAACAGCCGGAAACGGTCCACAGCTATGGCTGGTATTTGCGGAAATTTATCACCGCCACGAAGGCCAAAGGCGCGACTCCCATCGTCGCTTCGTTGATCCCGCGAAACCTCTGGAAGGATGGGAAAATCGGCCGCTCGGCGGGCGACTACGGCGGCTGGGCCAAGCTAACGGCGGAGCAAGAGCACGCGCTATTCATCGACTTCAACAACCTGCTAGCCGACCGCTATGACAACCTAGGCGAGCCAAAAACCGCCGCGCTTTTCGCCGGCACGGATCACACCCACACCGCCCAGTTAGGGGCTGAGTTCAATGCCAAAGTCATGGCCACTGCAATCCGCAGCTTACCAGATTGTGACCTCGGCAAAAGCTTCCTACCCGCCGATCTGTGGCTGCCGTCCATTTTCTCAAATCACCTCGTATTGCAACGGGAAATGGCGGTCCCGGTCTGGGGCACGGCGGTCCCCGGCGCGGAGGTGAAGGCAAATCTAGCAGGGCAATCCGCAGTCGCGAAAGCGGGCGAAGATGGCCGTTGGAAACTCGAACTGCCCAAGCTCGCCGCCGGTGGTCCCTATCAGTTGGAAATTTCCACCAGCACGGCCACGCGGCTCTATCAGGACGTGCTAGTCGGCGAGGTCTGGCTGTGCTCGGGCCAGTCAAACATGGATTACACCCTCGCCAAGACGGCGAAGCGCCCGTTCGCCGGAGCCGCAGATTGGGAAAAGGCGGTGGCTGCGGCCGATCATCCGCAGCTCCGGATGTTCACCGCAGAGTGGACGATGAACGAGTTTCCACAGCGCGAAGTGCCGGGCGCGTGGGCGGTGTGCTCGCCACAAACGGCGGGCGATTTTTCCGCCGTGGCATACTATTTCGGCTTGAGCATTCAGGAAAATCTCAAAGTGCCGGTCGGGCTGGTGACTTGCGCGTATGGCGCGAGCACGATCGAGTCGTGGATCCGGCAGGAGGCGTTAGAGCCGCATCCGCAGTTCAAGGAATTGTTACAAACGTTCTCGAAAAAGTGCCTAGCCTTCCGCGATGACCCGAAGCAGTTCCTCGATTACGGCAGCGCACTGGCAAAATCCACCGGCGGCAAATCCCCGAAAAACCCCGATCCCTATCAGGACCAACACAACCCGTTTGTCCTTCACAACGGCATGATCGCGCCCATCGTCCCCTATGCCATTCGCGGCGCGATCTGGTACCAGGGCGAGTCGAATATGAACACTCGCAAACTCTATCCAGACCTCCAACAGACGCTTATCGAAGACTGGCGCACGCAGTGGGGAAACCCAGAATTACCGTTCTATTTCGTCCAACTCGCTCCTAACAAAGCTCCGCAAGCCAACCCAAGCGGAGGCCAACTCCCAGAGATGCGCGAGGCCCAAGCTATATCTCTAACGATCCCACACACCGGCATGGCCGTCACCCTCGACATCGGCGATGAGACGAACGTCCACCCGCGCAATAAGCTCGATGTCGGCAAGCGCCTCGCCCTGCTAGCGTTGACCGGCACCTATCACAAAACCGGTGAGTCGAGTGGTCCCGTATTTCGCGAATGCTCGCTGGAAAATGATAAAATTCGCGTGAAATTCGATCACCTCGGCGGCGGCCTCGTGGCGAAGGATGGACCGCTCCGGCAGTTTGCGATCGCAGGAGCCGACGGCAAATTCGTCTGGGCGGAAGCCGTCATCGAAGGTGACAGCGTGATCGTTTCCAGCCCGTTAGTCCCAGCTCCCACTCAAGTCCGCTACGCCTGGGCCGAGAATCCAGCGGGAGCGAATTTATATAACTCCGCAGGGCTGCCTGCCGCCCCATTTCGCACCGCTCCATGAAACTCATTCGTTATCTTCTCCTGCCGTTTCTAATCATCGCCGCCGCTGCGCAAATCCCCGCGTTTCCCGGTGCCGAAGGCTACGGCGCCTATGCCAAAGGTGGCCGGGGAGGGGATGTCTATCACGTCACCAATCTCAACACCAGCGGCGTCGGTTCCTTCGCAGATGCCATCGCCACTGTCCCTGCCTTGGGGCGCACGATTGTCTTCGACGTCAGCGGCCATATCCATATCAACAAGACGACGCTGTCTAAATCTAACGTGACCATCGCCGGCCAGACGGCACCGGCTGATGGTATAGGTTTCAAGGATGGCACATTCATCATTTCCGGTGACGACATCGTGATCCGCCACGCGCGTTTCCGCTATGGCGACAAGCCTGCCGGCGGCGATTGCATCGACCTCAGCAGCGGCACCTTGAGCGCGATCCTCGACCAAGGTTCTATCGAATTTTCCACTGACGAAACCATCTCCAGCTTCAGCAGTCCGCCGGGAAACCTCCGCAGCAAAGCGCTGGAAAAAGCCTTGCCCCAAACCTCGAACGGCCTGCCAAATTTCTCGCTCTATCTGGACAATTGCCTGCACGACGCAGATGGCGACGGGCTACTCAACGGCACGAACAAAGGCTATGGCATCGCCTCGGGAAGTTATAACACTAACGCCACTCCCTTCGCCGGAAG
>JAYTEI010000184.1:0-3529 GCA_043735445.1 Akkermansiaceae bacterium
ACCCCCTCAGGGTGTAAATTTATTTTCATTGTTAACCCGGGGTGGTCGTCGCTGGCGCTCCTTGACCCCGGGCTATTTTCTGTAATCCCTGCGGGATAAAAAGTTTTAGCTTCTCAAGCTAGAACGTCGGCGCCGCCACGGTGGCATTATCCCGCTCCTCACTCCGCCGCCGCAAGATCCGGTCGGCGGTTTCCGTGACCATTTCTGATAGCAGCAGCCAGAGGTGCGAGCCCTGCCGGTAGTCGGCGGGGGCGATGTGTTTCACCCGGCCAGCATGGGTGGAGAGTTGGAAACATTTCCTGAAGGATTTGCCGGTGGTGTCGTCCGGGTTGTAAACGGCGATGCCTTGGCCGCCATTTCTGGCCATGACGGTGAAGCAGGGGACGTCGGTCGGGCCGTCGCCGACATAGACCATGTTTTCAAAAGGGATCGGCCGCTGGTCGGCGGGCATGTGGTCGTTGACGTCCTGATCGTAGCCTAACATGCCCTTGTTGATGCGGAACAGGAACTGAGTCTTGGTGGTGTGCGAGATGGCGCGCTTGGGGAAACTGATGCGGCCCTCGGCGTCCTCGCCGAACTCGCAACCGAACATCGCTTTGACAAATGGCTGCAACCGCGAGCCATCTAGCAGCGCCTTGAGTCCCGAGGAAATGATGTAGTGCTCCACCTTAATGCCGGCGAGTTCGTGCTCGGGGCGCAGCGCAGCTTTGGGCAGCGCTTCGAAGAGTTCGGGCAGGCCGGGGAAAAAGCGCAGGCCGGCACCGAGTTCGGTGAGGCGCTTGTTAGTCACGTTGTCCATGCCGAGGTAGTCGAGCAGGCATTTCATGTAGGCGAGTTCGCCGTCCCATTTTTGCTCGGTGACGAGGGCGTTGCACTTTTTCCAAAACTGCGCGGGGTCGATGCCAAACTCGGGGAACACCACGTCATCCTGCATGTAGCGCGGGGCAAGCGTCTGGTCATAATCGTAAACCAGCGCGATGGTATTTTGCAGAGCGGCCATGTGACGGCAAGCAAACCACCGGATGCCCCTGCGACAAGCCGGAAATCGGCAGGCGGGGAGATTCATGGGAAAATCTGCGGCTCCCAAGTCCGTGAAGAAACGCGCTTGCCCCCGGCGAAGCGGGCGGAGAACCTCCCGGCTTGTCCGTAGATCGCTATCTCCATTATTTCAAATACCTGCGGGCCGTCCGTTGGCAGTTCGCGTTGGGGGTGCTTGCCGGGCTGGTGTATGCGGCGGCCAGCGGTTTGGGGATGCCGTTGATGGTGGACGTGGTGTTTCCGGTGCTTTTCAAAGAGGCGGGCAAGGGCGGCAGCCAATGGTATGCCGTCTGGATGACGGAAAAACTCGGTGCCATCTCGGACGAGCGGCTGCTGTTCATCACCTGTTTGTGGATCCCGCTGATCTTTCTGGTGCGGGCGGCGGCGTCCTACACCAACTCCTATCTGATTCAATATGCCGGCCAGCGGGTGCTCGAAGACATCCGGCTGGACTTGTTCATTAAGTTGCAGGCGCTGCCACTTTCCTTTTTTAAAAAGAACCAATCCGGCGATTTGTTAGCCCGGCTGATGAGCGATACGGCGGTGCTCCGGCAGATCGTTGCAAACGTCTCGAGCGACTTGATCAAGCAGCCGGCCACGTTGTTAGGGGCGCTGACTTATATCGGCTACAAGGCGTGGAAGGACCACAGCATTTTCGTGGCAATGATCGCGATGATCAGCGTGCCGATCTGCGTGCTGCTGATCCGCAGTGCTGGGACGAAGCTCGCGAAACGGGCGAAGGTGCTCCAAGACCAAGGCGGCACGATGACGGCGGCGCTGGCGGAGAGCTTGCAGGCTCCGTTAGAAATCCGCGCCTACAACCTCGAACAACGGCAGATCGCGGTCTTCCGCCGCCGCACGAATGAAATGCTCAGGGTGAGTATGAAGGTGGTGAAATACCGCCAAGCGATTGCCCCGTCGATCGAGTTGGTGGCGGCCACGGGCATCGCCATCGCGCTTTATTTCGGCGTGCGGGAGGGCATGTCCCAATCCGCTTTCATGGGCCTAGTCACCGCGTTATTCATGGCCTATGAGCCGATTAAAAAACTCGGCATGATCCACTCCCTCATGAAACAGGGCGATGCTGCGATAGATCGCATTAACTTCATTTCCCGCGAACCGGATGGCTTGCCGGATCCGCTCACGCCGCGGCCGTTTGTCGCACCGCGCGAGGCGATCGGGTTTAATAATCTAACGTTTGCCTACGATGCGGAACCGGTGTTGAAGGGAGTGGTTCTAACCATCCCCATCGGCCAGGTGGTGGCGCTCGTCGGCCCCAGCGGCGCGGGGAAATCGACCTTCGCCCATCTCATTCCACGGTTCTATGATCCGCAATCCGGCGGGATCACTTTCGATGGCACCGACATCCGCGAGTTTGCGAAAAAGGAGTTGCGCAATGCCATCGCCGTGGTGCCACAGACGCCGTCGTTGTTCATCGGCTCCATCGCCGAAAATATCCGCGTAGGGCGCGAAAATGCGACGGAGGCGGAGGTCCACGAAGCGGCCCGCCGGGCCAATGCAGACGAGTTTATCCGCAGCCTGCCACAAGGCTATCAGACCCAAGTCGGCGAACGCGGTGATCTTCTATCAGGCGGCCAACGTCAGCGAATCGCCATCGCCCGCGCGTTTCTCAAAGACGCGCCGATCCTGATTCTCGATGAGGCGACCAGCGCCTTGGATTCTGAAAGCGAGGCAATGGTCCAGCAGGCTTTGGCCGCGCTGGTCAAGGGCCGCACGACCTTCATCATCGCCCACCGCTACAGCACCATCACCATCGCCGACCGCGTCCTCGTTTTCCAACACGGCCGCATCGTGGCGGACGGAAATCACGAAACCCTGCGCGAAACCGATCCCACCTATCAATCGATGATCGGCAGCCAGTTTCTAGGTGCAATGCCTTCAGGGATTGGATCTCCGCCGTTGGATTCTTGATCCCGGCAGGGAACGTGGAGATTCAGATTCCACCCCATCCCTAAAGGTTTTGCGTTTAGGGAGGGCTGGGAGAAGACTGCCGTGAGGGATAGTTCCACATCGGTTTCCGGTCGTGTGAAGTGCTATCCCCGGTGCCTTCACAAGGGCCTCCGGGGCGGCAAACTCCTATCAGGTCTATAGCACGGGAAGTCCGAAACCGGCCACAAGGAAAACAAATCCCCGCAGATAAAGGGATTCCGGCGGCTTTCACCCCGAGGAATCTCATGACCATTTCGGCACTGTCACTGTTAGCCGGAGTTCCATCTCTCTGAGAGTATTGAATCGGCACTACTTTCCAGAATTCTGTTAGCTCAAATCGGCACTGATTTTACCATTTATTGGCATCTGACAGAATAAATGAAACAAGTCTCGCGAAATACCTGCAGGGGGGGGGAGTGCTCCTGCATGTTAGTAAACCCACTGCCGGATGCCCGCAATTTCGCTTTGGCGTGCCTGGCGCTAACCATAGCAGCGGAAGTCAATGCGGGCGAACCCGGCAAGATGACCCGCGAGGTTTGGT
>JAYTEI010000185.1:0-17000 GCA_043735445.1 Akkermansiaceae bacterium
CACGCCGTTGTGGGCTGCCCAAGTTTTTAGGCTGCGTTCGTATTGAGTCCAGATCCGCCGCCGCATTTCCTGGATCTCTCGGCTCATCTCGAACTGCGCATACAAGTAGCCTGCGAGCATGTCAGACGGCAGGAAACTCGAACCCACATCGACCCACGTGTATTTGTCCACTTGGCCGAGGAAAAAGTGACTGCGGTCGGTGCCTTTTTCCCGGATAATCTCAGCCCGCTCCACCATGGCCGGGTCATTGATCAGCAGCGCGCCGCCTTCGCCGCAGTTGAAATTCTTGGTCTCGTGAAAACTCTGTGTCGCCAAGCTGCCGAAGGTTCCCAGAAAGCGGCCTCGGTATTTGGCGAAAAGCCCGTGGGCGTTGTCCTCCACCACCGCCACTCCGTGACGCTTGGCGATCTCCATGATGGGGTCCATTTCACAGCCGATGCCGGCATAGTGGACGACGATGATCGCCTTGGTTTGCGGGCTGATCAGGCGTGCCACCGCCGACTCGTCGAGATTGAGCGTGTCCGGGCGGATGTCGCAGAAAACGGGCGTCGCACCATGGAGGACGAAGGCATTGACGGTGGAAACAAAGGCGAATGCGGGGACGATCACTTCGTCGCCGGGTCTGATGCCCAGCAATAAGGCACTCATTTCCAACGCGTCGGTGCAGGAGGTGGTGAGCAGGGCTTTGGCCGTTCCCAGTTGGTGTTCGAGAAACTTGTGGCAGCGGTTGGTGAAGGGGCCACCGCCGCAGGTGTGGGCATTGGCGATCGCCTGCCGCATGTAGTCGAACGACTTGGGGGCGACGTAGGGGCGGTTGAACTGGATCACCGGCAAGGCACCTCCGGCGACAATCCCAGCGCTCGGGGGAGGGGCATCTATCAAAAGTTTCTTCGGCACTTGCGGATTGGCTGGGATTGATTGTTCGGTTTATTAAAGTGGATTTCCCACCATCCAACAAGCGCGGAAACCCGCACCTACCGGCTGCGCTCAATGCAAGCCTACGATCTTCTGATAGGCAGCGAGCATTTGGCGACCCGCCGCAGGCCATGTCAGTTCCGCCGCCGTTGCGAGCGATGCCCGGCGCAAGCGAGCCAGCAACACCCGGTCTTCGTGGACTCGGCTGAAATGGTTGGCCAAGCCCTCAACGTCGCCTGTCCGGTGCACCAGCGCGTTTTTCTCGTGCTCGCAGATCGCGCCAGTGGACTCCGAGACTAGCAGCACGCACCCAGCACCCCGTGCGTCGTAAGTCACCAACGCGCTTCCTTCCTCGATGCTTGGCAAAACCATCACAGCGCTCGTCCGCATGATAGCCGCTAGATCCTTGCGGTATCCGAGCCGGCTCACGCTCGGATGAGAGAGCTGGGCTGCTAGTTTCTCGGCATAGCCTGGGATGAAATCGCCGACGATGAGGAACTTGCCGAGGTGGTGGGCACTGGACTGCAACCACGCATCGAGCGCGTAGTGCAAACCTTTACGAGGGGCACAAGCGGCGGCGAATAGCACCGTCAAGCCCGCCTTCTCTAGCCGTGGCTCGGCGGGCGGATAGCAGGCGCTTTGATCAAATCCATACTGAAATCTCACCAATCGTTTTGGAGAAAACCCGCGCTCCACGAAGGTCCGCGCCACGAACTCGGATGGGCAAAACAAGTAGTCGGTCGCGTCGTATTCCTCTTCTTCACGCCGCAACACCTCGGCATTAAACGCGTGAGAATGGCTCGCCGGCATCTCGATTCCCAGCTTTTCGCATTCCTTCTCCACTACCTCGTAGGCGAAACGGGTGTGGGCGTTGCTGCGTTCTAACACCGTCGGGATTCCTAACTCTTGCGCCACCCGCAGGGTCTCCAGCGATCCTAGGGCAAAGCCATGGACGAGGTCGAACTCACCCGCCATTTGGCGCAGCCGCCGGGCCACGATCCAGTCGTGCAGCTTGTAAGTGTCCAAGTTTCCGAGGACCGAGTAGGGGATTCTCAATTTCCCGCGACTCAAGGTGGGCCGCACCCGGATGCCATCTGGAAACGGCTGGTGGAGGACTCCCGGAAAAACGGTCACCTCAGCCCCGGCGTCGTGCAGTCCCTTCACATGTTGCCAAGCGGCATAGCAAACTCCCGAGGCTCCGATCTTCTGCGGAAAGCTGTAAAGGACGCGCAGCGGCCTGTTATTTCCAGAGTCCGTCATCACACGGTGGTTTGTGAAGCCAGGGTCATTCTTGCAGAGCAAAAAGGGCGTGGATGGAAATCAAACACGCGGTCAAACTAGCTGCTTCAAGCCATTCGGCCAGCCCCTTTCGTCGCGCAATGCGCCGATTTTACCACGCGATCACGTAGGTGCAGGCACTGGCCAGCTCACTGATAGATCACGCCCTTGTAGCGAATCCAGCCTCAGCGTTTCCGGGATTTCTTCCAAAGCTGGATCGTCTCGATGAACGGCGTGGCGTAGTTCTGAACCTTCACCGTGCCGATGCCCGGCACCAGCAGGGCTTCCGCCGGGGTGGCGGGTTGATAGCGAGTGAGAGCTTCAAGCGTCTTGTTAGGGAAAATGGCATAGGGCGGCACCTCCTCGCGCTTGGCGATTTTATCCCGGATGTCCCGCAGCATCGAGTAGAGCTGGCCTTCGAAACCATGGTCCTTGAGGCCCACTTCCTTGCGCCCGGCCTCGGGATCTGGCCACACCAGTTGGAACTTCGCCTCGCCGCGCATGACCTTGTCGCCGAGGGGCGTTAGAGTGAGCAGTGGGAATTCGCCGGTCACCGTGAGCACCAGTCCGGCATCGGCCAGCGAGCGCATCAAGCCGTTCAAATAGCCCGCGCCCTTGTCGCGGAGGATGCCGTAGGTGCTGAGTTGGTCGAGGCGGGCGCTGACGATTTCCTGCGACTTGCTGCCAGCTAACATCTGGACGATCCGCCCGCGGCCGAACTTGCCTTCCCAACCGTTAGCCGTCCGCCGCGACATCCGCGCCACGCCGCTGAGCGCCTTCTTCACGATGATGGCTTCCTCTGCATTCGGTGGCCGGGTTTCCCCAGAATTTTCATCACGGCAGATGTCGCAAGTGCCACAGACGCCTGCTTCATCCTCGCCGAAATAACTGAGAATCCACTGCTGGCGGCAGGTCCGCGAGTAACACATCTCGACCATCGCCTTGAGCTTTTCGCGGTCGCGACGGTCCTTTTCCTCGATTGCGATTTCGTCGAGCTGCAGCCCGCGTGTTAGAATTTCCGGCTTCAGCAGGCGGGTGCCCTTCATCCGCTTCTTCGGAATGTCGAATCGCTCGACATAGCCGCCGCGGGCGAGGATCGACATCGCGCTGCCGACTGACATCGAGTTTTTAACATCCGCGCCCTGGGCGATTTCATCCAACGTGCGGTGGACTTCGAAATCCTTGTCCGCCTCGTTGAGCAGATACTGATAGATCGAGCGGACGATGGCGGCGGTCGGGTTTGCGCCCTCGATGAAAAACTCCTGAGTGCGGGTGTCGGCGTAGTTGAAGAGCAGCTCGCAGACCGCCGTTTCCCCGTCGCGGCCAGCGCGGCCGGCCTCCTGATAGTAGGCTTCCACGCTGCCGGGCACCTCGTAGTGGATCACAAATCTAACGTCCGAGCGGTCGATGCCCATGCCAAACGCGTTGGTGGCCACCGCCACATCCGCCTTGCGGTGGATGAAGATTTCCTGCGCTCGTTCGCGTTCTTGGTCGCCCATGCCGCCGTGATAGGCCACGCATTTGATGCCCCAGCTCGCCAGCGTTTCGGACACGGAGTCCACCTTCTTACGAGTCGCGCAGTAGATGATGCCGGTCTTGTGCGCGGCGATGACGGCCTTCATCCGTTCATCCTTTTGCGCCGCCTTGTCGGTGGCCGTGATGTTCAATGATAGATTCGGGCGGGAAAATCCGCTGACCCGCTCGAACGGCTCGCGCAACCCCAAGACTTTGGAAATATCATCCCGCACGATCGGTGTGGCCGTTGCTGTTAGTGCGACGCATTGCGGCCTGCCGATTTTTTCCAGCGACTTCCCGAGCCGCAAATAATCCGGCCGGAAATCATGGCCCCACTGGCTCAGGCAGTGCGCCTCATCCACCGCGAAAAGTGAGATCTCGATGCCTGATAGCGCATTCAGGAAACTCTCCGCACGGAACCGCTCGGGCGCGACATAGACCAGCTTCCAGCGCCCGGCGCGCATCCCGTCGAGCCGCTCTTTTTGCTCCGGCCAACTGAGCGTGGAGTTGATCACCGTCGCCGCGATCCCGCGAGCCACCAGCGCATCCACTTGATCCTTCATCAGCGCGATCAGCGGCGAGATCACCAACGTCACCCCGCCGAAACACAGCGCCGGGATTTGAAAACACAGCGATTTCCCCCCGCCCGTCGGCATCACCACCAGCCCGTCGCGGCCCGAGGTGATTTCGGAAATGACTTCCTCCTGGCCTTCGAGAAACCCGGAGAACCCGAAATACCGCTGCAACGCCTGATGCGGCGTCATGATCAGCGGTTTGGAGTAAGAACGGGCAGGGGACATCGCGTGCCCAAAGGAACAACGCCCGGCGCGGCAAGGTCAACCCCGGAGCACAACGCGACGTTCGCGCTTATTTGGCTGGACTTGGGTTTCACCGACCCCGTGACTAAATCAGCAGCCCACCGGCGTAACGGAGGCTCCGCAATCCTAGTGGATGTTGAAAAAAGCCCATTCCTTTGTCATCAGTCATGCGTCCATTTATCTCTTCTTTATTAGTGTTGAGTGCTTTTGTTGCCACCCCGGCCCGCGCGGCCCATGAAAAATCTGGCAACGTTTCACCACAGATTTCCAAGCTCACCCCGGTGCAAGAAGCTGAGATCCTCAAAGACGTCAAAGTCGCCGACGGCTTCGATGTCAGTCTGTTCGCCACGGCCTCCGCCGCGAACTATCCGGTCTATGTCGCCGCTGCGCCTAACGGCGACCTCTATGTTTCATCGGATGGCAATGGTTCATTAGGCCGTGATTCGGGCCGCGGGCGGATCCTCCGCTTGCGCGATTCCGACAAGGACGGTCGTGCCGACGAGGTGACCGAGTTTGTCAAAGACGTGGACTCGCCGCGCGGCCTTGTCTGGGATCACGACCGCCTCTACCTCGTGCATCCGCCAGATGTTAGCTGTTACATCGACTCCGATGGCGACGGCATTTCCGACGAGGAAAAAAAGCTAATCACCGGAATCGCCTTCGGTTTCAAAGACCGCCCGGCCGACCACACGACTAACGGCCTGAGCCTCGGCATCGACGGCTGGCTCTACATCGCTGGTGGCGATTTCGGGTTCAAGGACGCCGTGGGAACCGATGGCAAGCACCTCCAACACCGCGGCGGCGGAGTGATTCGCTTCCGTCCTGATGGGTCCGGGCTGGAAATTTTTAGCGATGGCACCCGCAACATCCTCGGCACGCCGATCAGCCCGCTGCTAGATATATTTGCCCGCGATAACACCAACGACGGCGGCGGCTGGGACGTGCGTTTCCACCATTTCACCGGCCTCGAAGATCACGGCTATCCGCGGATGTACATCAACTTCGGCGATGAAATCATCAAACCGTTAGCCGACTACGGCGGTGGCTCGGGCTGTGGTTCGGTCTATCTATCAGAGCCGGGATTTCCGGCGAAATGGAATGACGCGCCGCTCACTTGCGACTGGGGCACCGGTGCGCTCTGGCATCACACGGTCGAGCCGCAGGGGGCCACCTTCAAGGAGTCCGCCAAGCCGCAGCCATTGATCCAGATGACCCGCCCGACCGATGCCGATGTGGACGGGATGAGCCGGATCTATCAGGCAAGCTGGAAGGGCGCGACCTTCAAATGGGAAGGACCGGACGTCGGCTACATCGTCCGTGTTGCGCCGCAGGGCTACACGCCTGAGGCATTGCCAAACTTTGACGAAGCCAGCGAGGCGGATCTCGTCCGCTTGTTGGAATCGCCCAGCCAGGTGCGCACGCTCGAAGCGCAGCGGACCATCTTGCGGCGGCCTAGCACGGCGACCATGAGGGACGGCTTGCTCGCCCTAGCAGGAAATCCTAACAAGCCCTTGACCGCCCGCGTCGCCGCGCTTTACGCGCTGACTCAGGTCACAGTCAGAGCCGAATCCGCACTGCCCATCCTCAAAGCAGTCGCGCCACTCGCTGCCGATCCCGCGCTGCAACGCTTCGTCCTACGCGCGTTGGGCGATGCCGGACTCGATCAATTTTCCGCCGGGAAAACCAGTGCGCCGCCAGCCCTCTACGCCGCCGGTTTAAAAAGCAGCGATCCCCGGACCCGCCTTGAAGCCATCGTCGGTGCCACTCGCCAAAACATGCAGGTCATCGCGCCGCAAATCGCGACGTTGTTAGGCGATGCGGATCCCGTCCTCGCCCACACCGCGTTCCGCTCGCTGGCGCTGTTGAAAGCTGCTGATCCTTGTTTCGCCATCGTGGATGACAGCGCCTCCTCCGCCGCCCAGCGCACCGGAGCGTTACGGGCGCTAATGCGCATCCACACGCCGGAGGTTGTTAGTGGACTCATCGACCGCTTAGCGAAAGCCAGCGTGCCCGCCGCGCGGGAGGAAATTTTCGGCGCACTGTGCCGCCTGCATTTCCACGAAGGTGAGTGGAAAGGCGATTCATGGGGCACCCGTCCCGATACCCGCGGCCCCTACTATCAGCCGGAAGCCTGGGCCGAGACTCCGAAAATCGCCGCCGCCCTCAAGTCCGCGTTGGAGAAAGCCGCGCCAGATCGCCTGATTGCCCTCCTCCGCGAGTTGCAGCGCAACCGCATCGAGATGGGCAGCGCGGTCGTTAGACTCACTGAGATGGTGGGAAAAAATCCCGCGTTGTTGCCGGACTTGGTTGCCCAACTCGCCACCGCCGAGACGGTCTCCGCCGCCGTCATTCCCTACCTGATCCAGGCCGCCCAGAGCGATTTCCCCGCGCTCACCATTTCTAGCGCCGTGGTCACCCTCGCCATCACCGATTCCAAAGAAGGCTGCCTCGCGTCCCTCGCCGCCATCGACAAACTCTCCAACGCCAAGGACGCGGAGAAACCTTACAACCTCGCGAGGAACGCCTTTCTAACTGCTCCCAAGCTTGAGAACCATCACCAGTTATTGGAAGAGCAAGCCGCCAAACTCGCAGGCGGCTCATCTCTCTGGGCGGACGCCGCGCTGTTAGCCCTCAGTGCTCGCAAGGGCGGCAGCCCAGAGTCCCGCGAACTCTCGCAGCAAGACCTCGACCGCGGCTGGAAAGACGCGAAGCGCCGGGTGCAGATTTTGAAAGCCATCCAAGCCACCGGCTTCCACGGTCTCGACGATCAAGTCCGCACCGCCATGATTGATGCCGATGCGACCGTGGCCGCCGCCGCCTCGGAGACCGCCAAGTCCCTCAAGCTGGAGAAAAAAGGCGAGGACAAAACCCCGCTTGTTAGCGCGCTCAAGCCGGACGAAGCCATCGCCGCGATCATGACCACCCATGGCGATGTTGGACTCGGCGAGCAACTGTTTACCCGCCAAAGCTGCACCACCTGCCACGCCACCAGCCTCGATCAGGTGCAAAAAGGACCCTACCTCGGCACCATCGCCCAGACTTATACCCGCGCCGATCTGGCAGGAAACATTCTTGATCCCGGGAAAACCATCGCCCAAGGATTCGCCACCGAGATGTTCACCTTGAAGGACGGCAGCGGCCAAATGGGCTTCGTCACCTTTGAAAGCGCCGATCAAGTGAAGGTCCGCAACATCGCCGGCCTTGAGTTCACTTGGAAGACCAGCGACATCGCCAAGCGCGACAAAGTGCCAGTTTCTCTGATGCCGCCGGGCCTTGTTAGCAATCTCACCATCCGCGAGTTCGCCAGCTTGTTAGACTACCTGCAATCGCTGGCGAAGAAGTGATTGAAATACGGGGAAGGGAGGTCTCCGCTCAGTTATCTGGAGCAGGCTGGATTCGTGACGACCCCGCTGGCACCGCCGGTGCGGGTTTCACCACCGCGCGGTGCGCCTTGACTGCTTCGATTAGATTTCCGCCAGTCTCTTTCTGATAGCGGACGGCCAGCCCCGCAAAGAACGCGGCGGCTGCTAGAATGAAGAATAACAGCATCGCCCCGAAGCCAGTGCCGCCGGACGCCGGGGCCGGAGTGTAAGCCGTGCGCTGAGGAAGTGGTCTCACCGGCGACAATTCCGGCTCGCGCAGGATCGGCGATGGCTCACTCGGACGCTCGCGGGCCAGTGCCTCGCGTTCTTCATCGGAGAGCATGAAATCAAATGACACCTCGCCGATTTTCACGGTTGCCCCACTGCGCAGCGCGATGACTTCGTGGCGCACGCCGTCGAGTTTGATGCCATTGGTCGAGCCGACGTCGCGCAACTCATAGCCGCCCTCGATCCGCCGCATTTCCGCATGATGGACGGAGACCGAGCCGGACTCGATGGCGATGTCATTTTCACTGCCGCGCCCCAAGCTGACGACTTCGCGGTCGAGTTGGAAACGGTAAGGCTGGGCATTTTTCTCAGGGACGGTGATCGTGACGCGAGGCATGGTTTTAAAACGCAGGGGTTCGGCGGTTTCTAGCGCAAAACTGAAGCCGGATGCACGAAATTTTCTCCGCCACGCTCCAACTGCCGCGCGCCCCGTCACTTTTACCCACTCGGGGGGATGAGTGGACTGCCACTTCTTGCGACACTGGAGAAATCCCCACGCCCTAACCACTCGTGAATCCTAGGAAATTCGCTCGTCTAGGCGACCTCACAACTCTATCCGCCCGCTTACCGTTGACCCGAACGCGTAAAACCCAACCCCGGTCGGCAGGCCGTTTTTCCAACAAACTGCCAGCCAACTCTCCATCTGCAAACTTCCAAAACCCTGCGTGCCACGCTCTCGCTGGCATTGTTTTTCGCAATGTGCCCCACCGCATCCGCCCAAAGCTACGGGCTGGCTAACAGGCCCAGTGTGGGTGCCTTCCTCGACGGAGTGATGCCCGCCACGCCCCCGGCGCTCACCTCCACTTGGACCCCAGTCGTCGCTTTTCCAAATCTTCATTTCGACAATGCGCTGGGCATGACGCCGATGCCGGGGACTAACAAACTCGTCGTCTGGGAAAGGGAAGGTCGGATCTTTCGTTTTAATAACAACTCCCGCTATTTGCATACCGATAGCATTACCCTCACCGCAACCGCCGCTGATACCGCTGGTAATGTCTCGCGCGTCGAGTTCTGGGATGGAAATGTGAAGTTAGGCCAAGACACCACCTCCACCACCGTCAGCGTCACCGTCATGCCGCTGAAGCTCGACTTCGCCGGTTTCACCAGCAACGGCGCACCGATGTTACACACGCAAATCCCCGCCGGGCGGAACTATACCATTTCCTACACCGAGATCCTTTGGCACGACGCGTGGACGATTCCATAAGATAAAAGCGAATGTGTTCCCGGCTGTCTCAGCCGGGCCATTGGGAATTACTACCCTAAACAGTGGAGGTTCCGCAGGAGGCAAGGACGACTCAGACGGCGGTGTTTTTTGTAGAGAGATCTGCTCATACTATCGGCCTCTGCCGTTTCAATTTTCTGCGGAGATTGTCCTTGAGTCTAGCGGTTCAAGCGGTCTCTATGGGATCAAGAATCAAGACGCCTTATGTCGCCCCACGCAATCCATCTCCGCTCTTACAGTCCCGACTTGAAGGTCGAGTTCGACCTGCCTCCAGGCACCCACGCCAGGATCGGCGCGTCGCCCGCGTCGGAAGTCACCCTGCCGCTCACCGGCATCGCCCCATTTTGGTGTACGTTGGGCCGCTTTCAAAACGGGCGGCTTTTTCTTGCAGACCCTAACGGCCTGATTTTGCGGCGCATCGACCTCCCTGAAACGCTCTCGCTGCCACCCTATCAGTTCGAGGTGTTTAATCCCGCCGACGTGCCAGCGGATGTTCCCCAGCCCGGCACCGCCGTTGGGCAAGACGAGCCAGCTCCACGGAAATTTATACCTCTGGCCACAGCCGCTCTCGTCGTCGTCATAGCGGCCGCAGTATTCGCCGTGAACCAATGCGGGAAACCCGCGCCGCAGCTAACGCTTCCTCCAGCCCACGCGGACAAACCCTCATCCGCACCCAAGTAGCATGGGTGTGGATCGCGGCCCGCTGGCATTCTCGTGAAGGCTTCGCCAATCAGGATGAACTCGACCCACTCCAGAACGCATCAAAGCCGCCCTCCCGCATGGGAGGACGGCTTTGTGAATCAATGGTTAGAAACGATCGCGGGCTAACGACTCAAGGAGTGGGCACCAGCGCGATGGTTTTCAAGATGCGCGAGGCGATCTGATAGGGATCGCCCTGCGAGTTTGGACGGCGGTCTTCAAGGTAGCCCTTGTAGTCGTTGTTCATGAAACTGTGAGGAATCCGCACCGAAGCACCGCGGTCGGCGAGGCCGTAGGTGAACTTGTCGATCGACTGAGTTTCATGCAGGCCGGTGAGACGCATGTGGTTGTCCGGGCCATAGACGGCGATGTGCTCCTCAACGTGCTCGGCGAAGGCGGCCATGAGCGCCTCGAAATAGGCTTTGCCGCCTTTTTCACGGAGATATTCGGTGGAGAAATTCGCGTGCATGCCGGAGCCGTTCCAGTCGGTGTCGCCGAGCGGTTTGCAGTGGTAGTTCACGTCGATGCCATACTTTTCGCAAACGCGGTTGAGGAGATAGCGGGCGACCCACATTTCGTCGGCAGCCTTCTTGGAGCCTTTGCCGAAGATCTGGAATTCCCACTGGCCTTTGGCGACTTCGGCATTGATGCCTTCGTGGTTGATGCCAGCATCCAAGCAAAGATCGAGGTGCTCCTCGACGATCTGGCGGGCGATGTCACCCATGTGTTTGTAGCCGACACCGCAGTAGTAAGGGCCTTGGCCGATGCTTGGAAAGCCATCAACCGGGAAGCCAAGCGGGCGACCGTCCTGATAGAAGAAATACTCCTGCTCGAAGCCGAACCAGGCACCGGGATCGTCGAGAATGGTGGCGCGACCGTTAGTCGGGTGGGGGGTGGTGCCGTCTGGCATCATCACCTCGCACATCACGATGGCACCATTCTTGCGGGTGGTGTCCGGGTAGATGGCGACTGGTTTCAGCACGCAATCCGAGCTGCGGCCTTCCGCTTGTTGGGTCGAGCTGCCATCGAAACCCCACAGTGGGAGCTGGTCGAGGGTTGGAAAACTGGCGAATTCTTTGACTTGGGTTTTGCCGCGAAGGTTTGGCACGGGGGTGTAGCCGTCGAGCCAGATGTATTCCAATTTGTATTTGGCCATGAGTATGGTGGTTTTCAGTTGTTACGGTAGATGGATTCAGACGTCCCGGCGGTGAAGGTACACCTACAGCCGCCAGGGGGTCTGACGGGGATAAAAAAGCATCAGGCGTGCCAAGCCAAGCGGCGATTTCGCCGGACCGCAAATCACTCTGCATCAGCCGCCAACACCGTGATGATGATGAGGCTGGTGTCGTCGATGCCGGAGTTGTCGAGCGCCCGTTTTAGCAAAGCCGCAGCAGTTTCGGCGGGATCTTCTGGGCAGGCGGCGAGGGCATCGGAAATGTGGCGTTCCCACAGTCCGTCGATCAGCCCGTCCGAGCAAACGAGGAAGCGGTCGCCCGGCTGATAGGAAATCGCGGCGAAGTGCGGGTGGACCTTGGAGTGGCCACCGCCGACGACTTCGTAGAGCGCGGCCCGGCGTGGGTGGCTGCGGTATTGGATCTCGCTGATTTCCCCGCGTTTCCACTGGCCCCAGGCGGAGGTGTGGTCGCGGCTGAGTTGTTCTAGCAGGCCATCGCGAGAGCGGTAGATCCGGGAGTCGCCGGCATTGGCGAGGTAGAGATTTTCCGGGGTGAACCAGGCGAGCGCGAGGGTGGCCGCCATCCCGGACTTGAGGTCGCAGCCATCAGCCGTCGCGTTGATTTGCTGGTGGATGCTGCGAAGTGCGTCGCCGAGGTGGCTGAGCGAGTCCGGGAAAAATCCGGCGGCGGCAGATTTAAAAGTCTGCGGGATGATTTCGGTCATCTGTTGGAGAATCAGCGAGGAGGCGATGTCACCCGCATTGCCGCCGCCCATGCCGTCGGAAACGGCGAATACCAAGTCGTGGCTGGCCAGCGAGCGACGACCCTTTCCCGCTAGGATTTCCGCGCCTTGTGGGCTGGAGGCGAAGGCGATGAGCGAATCGTCACAACGAGGTTTACGCGAACCGCTGTGGCTGAGAGAGGCCCAATGAAGGATCGCGGCGGCGGACACGGAAGGGTTTTTTAAGGAATGGTGTTAGATGTCCGCAGCTATCAACGCGGGCGGCGGTGGCAGGATTTCCGCGAGCTCGAAGTCGATGATGCAGAAGCAGCCGAGCTTGTCGTTATAGGTGATATTGCGCGGTTCGGCATCAAGGTGGCGGATGCCGTATTCGCGCTCCAGCTTGGCAAACAACGTGTCGGCCTTTTGCCGGGAAATCTGGGTCGCCAGTTTGCCGCAGTTGGTGGAGACGAAGTAGAGTTCATCCGGGTGCTCTTCTAGCAGCCGTGGCACGTACGGGCAGCCGCGCTCTTCTAGCACTTTGAGCACCGCGACTTCCATCGCGTAGCGCTTGTCGGCATCCGTCCCTTTGAAACGCTTGTGGACCTGGCCGTAAAAGTCGATCCGCACATTGGAGCGGATGCCGTCTTTGAGTGGTTCGATGCCCATGCGCGTGACCGACCAAACGTGGGCAGGCGGGTGCTGTCACGACCGCATTTCAAAAATCGAACCACGGGTGAACCGGATAGCCGCAGATGGAAGAGGGGAATCAGAGTTGGAGGCCGGAATTCTTCTCTGCCCATCAACCATCAACTCACAACCTCTTCCAAAATTCCCGCAAATGTCCGTTGCCAGTCCGGCCCGGTGAGGTTATTCCACCCGCATGTCCATCGTCGTCGAAGAATCTCCCGTGATCGTGAAAACCAAAGAACTGTGCGCCCAAATCGCCAGCGACCCTTCATTTCTCAAGCTCCAAGCCAATGTCGAGCGCTTCCTGAGCGACGACTCAGCCCGCCTCCAATACCAAAGCGTCCACGAGCGCGGCGAGGAGCTGCACCACAAACAACACGCGGGCGTCGAGCTTGGCGCATCGGAAATCCGCGAGTTTGAAAGCGCGCGTGATGCGTTGTTTGAAAATGAAGTCGCCCGCGATTTCCTCTCCGCCCAACGCGAGTTAGAAACCCTCCAAAAGGAAATCGCCAAATACGTCGGCAGCACCATCGAACTTGGTCGCGTGCCGACTGCCGAAGACCTCGAAGACAAAGGCGGCGGCTGCTGCGGTGGCAATAGCGGCGGCGGCGGCGGTTGCTGCGGCGGCTGATGTTTTCTGAATTTTTAAAAAAGGCCCGCCATCTCGGATGGCGGGCCTTTTTTGTTAGCGGTCTATCAGGGTAGGTGGCAATGAGATTGGCGAGCGGGCGAGGTTTTTGACTGATTTGGAAATCTGCGGATGAGTCGATCCGGCGCTTTCTATTCCTCAGAAAATTCCAAATCGTGAGGAATAAAGGCGAAGCCTATTCATCATGACCTGGACCTGGGAACTGCCTGCTTGGCCTGATTTCACCTGCGACGCGGAGGCGATCCGGGAGGCTGAGGCCGGGTTTCTCCAGGAAGCCGGACACTTCGTGGGGGTGATCTCTCATCTCGCGGGGACTATTCTTGATGCGCAGAAGCGCGCACTGCGGGTCGTGGCGTTCGTCGTGGAGAAGGGGAAATTCCTCGACCGTCTCCGCGGGCGGCTGAACGCGCGGCAGGAAAAAGTCCTGCTACGGATGTTCGAGGCCGGGCCGGACGGTTTCATCGGAGGCCTGAGTGCCGGCAATTACCGGAGCATCGGCAAGATCTCGGTGGCCACCACCACCCGCGACCTGAACGGCCTGGTGGAACTGGGCGCGCTGACGAAAACCGGGGACAAGCGACACGCGCGGTATTGGCTCACCGTTCCGGAGAGCCTGTGAGGCGAAATCGATGGGAAGAACGGAATGAATTCCTGGACTACTTTTCAGGCGTAGCTGCGGATCGAGACGTGGACGTCTTCGAAGACTAACTTTTCTTTGTGCAGGGTGGGGGCGGTGCCGTCGCCGTGGTATTGCCAGGCGGAAACGTGGGCGAAATTCGCGTCGTCGCGCTTGGCTTCGCCGGCCTGAGTGCTGCCGGCGATGACTTCCGGGCTGTGATCGAAGAACTGATGTTCCACCCGGAAATGGCCACCGCAGGACTCTTCGCGATCGCGGGCGTCGTAGCACATGACTTCACCGAATTCGAGGAAGTCGGCGACGCGGCCGGCTTTTTCGAGTTCCATGTTGGCATTCGCGCCGGAGCCGGGGATGCGGACGTTTTGCCAAAATTCCTCACGGATTTGCGGGATTTTCGCGAGTGCTTCATCGAGTCCTTCGCGCGAGCGGGCCATGCCGCATTTGTCCCACATCGTCATGCCGAGTTCGCGGTGGAAGGAATCCACGGTGCGCTTGCCATTGATGTTGAGAAGCTTGCTAGTCCGCTCGCGGGTCTCCGCTTCGGTTTGTTTAAACTCGGGCATGTCGGTGGTGATGCTGCCGGGTTTCTGCGAGACGAGGTAGTTGGCAATGGTGGTGGGGATGACGAAATAGCCATCTGCTAGACCTTGCATCAGCGCCGAGGCTCCAAGCCGATTCGCACCGTGGTCGGAGAAATTTGCTTCGCCTAACACATGCAGGCCGGGGATGTTAGACATCAAGTTGTAGTCCACCCACAGGCCGCCCATGGTGTAGTGGACGGCTGGATAAATCATCATCGGTCCTTTGTAGGGATCCTCGCCGGCGATTTTGTCATACATTTGGAACAGGTTGCCGTAGCGGGAGCGGATGGTGTCCTCGCCGAGGCGCTTGGTCGCATCGCGGAAATCCAGATAGACGCCGAGGCCGGTGGGAGCCACGCCGCGGCCGTCGTCGCAGGCTTCCTTGGCGGCGCGGGAGGAAATGTCGCGCGGCGCGAGATTGCCGAAGGATGGATATTTCCGCTCCAGGAAATAATCGCGCTGGTCCTCCGGGACATCGGCGGCGGTGATCTGTTTGGCGCGCAACTTCGCGGCAGTTTCCTGATTTTTCGGTGCCCAGATGCGGCCATCGTTGCGGAGCGACTCAGACATCAGGGTGAGTTTCGACTGATAGTCACCGCTCACAGGGATGCAGGTCGGGTGGATCTGGGTGTAGCAAGGATTGGCAAACAAGGCCCCGCGGCGGGCGGCGCGCCATGCGGCGGTCACGTTGCAGCCCATCGCATTGGTGGAAAGGAAGAAGACATTGCCGTAGCCGCCGGTGGCGAGGATCACCGCGTCCGCCGCGTGAGTGGAGATTTCCCCGGTGTTCAAATCTCTAACGACGATGCCCTTGGCGTGGCCATTCACCAGCACCAGATCAAGCATCTCGGTGCGCGGGTACATCTTCACGCCGCCCTTGTGGATTTCCTTTTCGAGCGCCTGATAGCAGCCGATGAGCAACTGCTGGCCGGTCTGGCCGCGGGCGTAGAAGGTGCGGGAAACCTGAGAGCCGCCGAACGAACGGTTGTCGAGCAGGCCGCCGTATTCGCGGGCGAATGGCACCCCCTGCGCGACGCATTGGTCGATGATCGAGCCGGACACTTCGGCGAGCCGATAGACGTTGCCTTCGCGGGCGCGGAAGTCGCCGCCCTTGATGGTGTCATAGTAAAGGCGGCGGACGGAGTCACCGTCGTTCTGATAGTTTTTCGAGGCGTTGATGCCGCCCTGCGCGGCGATCGAGTGGGCGCGGCGCGGGCTGTCCTGATAGCAGAAGCATTTCACCTGATAGCCCATCTCGGCGAGCGAAGCGGCGGCCGAGCCACCCGCCAAGCCAGAGCCGACGATGATCACGGTGAACTTCCGTTTATTCGCCGGGTTGATGAGCTTGGAGTCCATTTTATGCTTGGACCATTTTTGCTCAATGGGGCCGGACGGGATTTTACTATCGAGAACGATGGACATTACGGGTGGGCAGTTAGAGGGTGACGAGGCCGGCGTAAATCGCGAGCGGGATTGAAATAAAGCCAGCCCAAATCGCGAGGCTGTAGGCCAGTGATAAGGTCTTGATCGCGCCTTGGGCTTTTTTAGAACGCAGGCCGAGGGTTTGAAAAATCGAGGCCACGCCGTGCGACAAGTGCGAGCAGAGCAAGGTCATCGCAATGATATAGAAGCTCACGACGAGGGGATTTTGAAAGCCGACGACCACCATCGAGTAGGGGTCCGTCTCACCCAACCCCGCCAGCTCGGCATCCACCCGGACGGTGAAATGCAGCAGATGGAAGATCACGAAAGCGAGGATCGTTAGGCCGGACACGATCATCATCCGCGAGGATTTGGACGCCTGAATCGTCGCCGGAAATTCGTAAGGCTGGCGAGCCGCGCGGTTCTGCCGCACCAGCGCAATGGTGGCCGCCACATGCACCACCAACATCACCAACAACCCGCTGCGAGCGATCCAGATGCCGACTCCATGGAGCGAGCCTTTGAGGAATTCCGCATACTCATTGAATGCCGCGCGACCGACGAAGATGAGCAGGTTTCCCGTGAGATGGCCCGCGAGGAAAAGGACCAGCACGATGCCGGTGACCGCGACAATAATTTTTTTCCCGATGGAAGAAGACCAGTAAGTATCGAGGCAACGGGTGATGGCATTCATGAGGATCAAAGAGCGGCAACCTGAGCGGGCCGGGCGAGGAATAGACAGGGAACCAAGGCTTTTCAAGGGGAGAGTCTGCCTGGAGTGGAATCGAGCCAAACGGCTGGCTGGAAACGCTGATCAAAGTGCAACAAAAGGTATCCGGCTGTTTCCGCAGCGAGGAAGGGGCGAAGCGGTTTTGTGTGATCAGCAGCTACATTTCGACCGTCCGCAAACAAGGACTGGGCCTGATGGACGCCCTCAAAGCCGCCTTCACTGGCGATCCCGTCAGACTCACCACCTGAATAGTTACGAGTTAATGGTGATCGCGCCGCCGTCATTTAAAGTGAGC
>JAYTEI010000186.1:0-3518 GCA_043735445.1 Akkermansiaceae bacterium
GCGGAGAGAGCCGGGATGCACTTCATAAGTGCTGCAAGCTGGCACGGAGCGGGTTCACGGTCAACGCCATTTCAGCTCCCCAGCCAGCGCCAGTCAGCTAGTGAAACCGCCCGCAAACGGCCAGATTCAGCTTGCATCCCATCTGCCGAAAGGTGACTTCTCCGGCGACAAATCACGAAGGCGTCATGGAATCCGGTTAGAAACCGGAGCTGTCGCGCAGCGGTATCCGGATACAATTCCCCACACAGTCAATCGTTCGCAAGAGCGGTGAAGACGGGGAGGAGGCATGAAGCCGGGAGCCCGAATACTTGGCCCTTCGTCGGCTCGTCACTCGTCCGCCAATCCGTTGGCAAAGCGGGTCCATGGTCCTCCGCGAAAGGGGATCGACGGGAGAAGACCACTGGCTGTTAGCCGGCGGTCCTCTCTTCGTGAAAATTGCTAGATACCGAAGAGAAAAATGAAATTACATCCAACCATGCGCCTGATTGCAGCGGGCGCGCTTATTTGTTCTGCGACCTTATTTGAAGCCCGAGCGGCTTTGTTTCTTACATCAGATGTCACCCACTGGACTGGCCCGGAAGCGGGAGTGAATGTCAGCCAAGCGGTGATGGTGATCCAGTGGCCAAACCAAATCCAAGCCTTGGCCTGGGGCTACCGTTGGCAGACTAACGAAGCCAAAACCGGGGGAGATATGCTTGCCGCTTTTATAGCTAACTCACAAGGTGTCTTTACCGCCTCGGGATTAGAGGGTGGATTTGTTTATGACATCCAGTGGCAGGGCAATTCGTTTCCAGGGTACAACCCTGGGACCGGGCAATACTTGCAATACTTCGTCAACAACACCCAGCAGCCCGGCAATTACACCGATGGTGCCGCTCCCGGTGGTGCCCACGTTTTGCCGCCACTTGGCAGTCCCTACGATGAAGGGGGACCCGGTGATTGGTTTGCTTCTAATACCGGCTTGCTTGGCCGCCCGTTAGTTGATGGTTCTTGGGATGGGTGGAGCTATTCCGCGTTCGGTGAGCCGGGTCCCAGCCTAGCGGTGAATGCACCTGCCGCCATCCCTGAGCCTAGCTCGCTCCTTATCCTCGCCGGATCTTCGCTGGTAATCCTCCGCCGCAGACGCGTCGCGTAGTATCTCACCAAGGCTCTCCCTTGTATCAAGCGAGGGAGAGTCATATAACCTTTCCGCTGCATGATGAAACGATTCATTGGTATATTCGCGTGGGTAGTATTTTGCGGCTCCATTCAGACCGCGCGGGGTGGCCCCTACTCCGCTGTAATGAATGATCCGGGAAATGGTTATGATGCGCCTGTTCCCGGTTTCGTCGGACCTCATGGCATCGGCAAGGCACGCCTTCTAACGGGTGTTGATGCCAATGGTGACCCGGTTTTTCAAAACCCGAATAACCTCGTGAATCCCATCTTCTTTGGCTGGGCCACTGAAGCCTCGGATTACTATCGGGCGGACGCGGGTTCCCCCTTCAGCGACCCGGCTCTCGCGCTGGGTGAAGTGACGGGTGATAACTTCGACATCGTCTCACTGGGAGATCTATCAGCCGCCCAGATCACGGCGGGAGCACCACCGGGGTCCATCACCCTCCAGCTTGCGCAGCCGATCCGGAACTTGTCCGGCGCGGACTTCGTGATTTTTGAAAATGGGCTAGTCTCACAATCCAATCAAGGCGGCGCAGGAGCCGGCGGCCTCCTCGCGGAGCTCGCCTACGTGGAGGTCTCCGCGAATGGCACCGACTTCATCCGCTTTCCTGCCACTTCGCTCACCCCGTCCGCCGTGGGTTCGTATGGCTCGCTCAATCCGACTAACATTTACAACCTTGCCGGAAAACACACCAATGCTTACGGCAATTCGTGGGGCACCCCGTTCGACCTCGCGCAAGTCGGACTCCAGCAAATCACCCATGTGCGGCTCGTCGATATCCCCGGCAGCGGCGCTTTTCACGATCAAGCGGGAAGACCCATTTATGATGCCTGGCTCACCTTCGGCTCGGGTGGATTCGACCTCGAAGCGGTGGGCAGCATTTCCACCCTCATGACCTTCGCGGCGTGGCCGGCCTTGCAAAAACTTAACCCCGCCCAGCGTGGTGAAGCGGATGATCCTGATGGCGATGGCCTCCCGAATCTCTTGGAATATGCCTGCGCCCGCGTCCCCTGGCTGGCTGATAGCGCGGGTGCCACGCCGGTCTGCCGGACGATAACCGATGCAGGAAACATCTATCCGCAACTTAGCTTCGTCCGCGACGAACGCCTAACCGACCTTACCTACGAGGTGCAAGTTTCTGAAAATATGGCCACCGGCACTTGGACCACCATCGCCTCCAGCACCGCCGGAAATCCGACGCTAGCAGCGGTCGGACATTTCCCCGTCGTCACCGAAGCAACGGGCAGCCAGATCACTGGCATCGGCGTGATCCGTGCAGTGACAGTCCGGGACGCGCAGCCTGTTAGTGCAAATGCAAGGCGTCTGTTCCGGGTGAAAATCAGCCATCCATAACCGATCATGAACCGCCTGACGCCAACGAGAAATCGCCGAGACCATGGGTTCACCCTCGTGGAAATCTTGGTGGTGATCTCCATCGTGCTGATTCTCGCGGTGATCTCATTTTCCGCTGGCGAGAAGCTGCTGACGCAGGCCCGGATCATCGGAAGCACTGCCAATCTCAGATCACTTGCCATCGCGAACACCACCTACGCGGCAGACAATGGCGTCTATTGTCCCCACTCCGATCAGTCTAACACCCACCGCTGGCATGGCTCGCGGAAGTCGGTTGACGCAAAGTTCGATCCCACCAGCGGCTATCTATCACCTTACCTTGGCACGAGTGCGCGAGTGATCGCCTGCCCGCTCTTCAAAGCCATGGTGGTAGGTTCCGCGAGTTTCGAAGACAGCTCCGGCGGCTACGGCTACAATTCGACCTACATCGGTGGGCGTCCCGGAGGTCTCTTCGATTCTAGAACTAAAATCCTACTACCGGAACGGCCTGTGAACGTTCCGAATCCGGGCAAGACGGTGATGTTCACCACCGCTGCTTACGTCCTGCCTTCCGGCCTCCAGGAAAGCGCGGAGTGCGTGCCGCCATTCTGGGACTACGGCTCCGGCCCGTCTAACACCAGGCCGTCCCCGACCGTGCATTTCCGCGCTAACGGAAAAGCACTCGTCGCCTGGTGCGATGGCAGCGTGACTGCCGAAGCGAAAAACACCTTAAGTCCCGGCCTCAATCCCCACGGCGGCGACGCGGAAAAGTGGCACCTCGGCTGGTTCGGCACCGATGAGAATAATGGACGGTGGAACCCGAAAAATTAATCCCGTAGTGGACTTATCTGGCTGGCAACTTTCACTCATCCATATCCCAGCGGTTTAGCCCTCGTTCTGTCGCCTCGCCGAAAATAGCGGCCGGTGTCACCCCAGGGCGATTGGCAGGCAGACTCGCAAACGCCACCAACCTGAGATCACGGCTTTTTCACTAAACAGGTCGCCCCGATTTTGCATGGTAGGGCTG
>JAYTEI010000187.1:0-7725 GCA_043735445.1 Akkermansiaceae bacterium
ACTGCACCTTTTGGTTGAACAAGCACGGGGTTCCGGGGAAAAACGGCTTGTTTATCCCGGCGTAGCCCAGCGGGGCCGGATGCGTTTGGTGTTTGGCGCTGGCCGCGTGGGGCTGGCAGGGACGGCGTCTGCAACTTGGATCGCCTCGATTCCATGCTGCGGCGTTCCAACAGACGCGTTGCCACCGGGCCGGATCCGCCCGTTTCCAGCGCCAGGGACATGACTCGCCGGCACCGGACAGCTAGGGAGATCTGTGAAAGTCGCGTGGATGAGCTAGGGCTGACGGCGGATGAGTTGGCCGGATTGCTCGATTCCGCAAGGATGAGCGGGGGAGGGAAAGGAGGGGCGGACTTCGGCCGACACAGGTGGGCCGAAGTCCCACCCTCCTCACGGCGCTTGCGAATTGTCCGAGGCACTCTATGGTCCCGCCAACCAATGACCGACATGACTGAATCATCCCCGAAAATCACCGCCTATCTTAAAACCTTCTGCGGCTGGAGCGAAGGCATCCGCGCGATCATGCGGAAATATGAGCTGCCTTTTGAGGAGAAGGACATCATCAAGAACCCCGCGTTTCGTTGGGAAATGGAGCAACGCAGCGGCCAGTCGCTTTCGCCGTGCGTGGAGATCGACGGCCACATGCTGCCCGACATTTCCGGCGAGGAAGTGGAAAAGTGGATGCTGGAGAATGGCTATTTCCAAGCCAACGACGCCGCGCCGGATGCGCCGATCAATTCGTCCTGCACCAACGAGCAGCACGAAGCGATGGCCCTCGGCCGGTCGCCGGTTCCGGGGAAAATCCGTTTTCTCGACTGAAACAGACAAATGCCCCGGCCTGAGGCATTTCCCACCTGAGCA
The DNA here is from genome assembly GCA_043735445.1 of Akkermansiaceae bacterium. Taxonomy (GTDB): domain Bacteria; phylum Verrucomicrobiota; class Verrucomicrobiia; order Verrucomicrobiales; family Akkermansiaceae; genus Luteolibacter. Next base: position 859 of record JAYTEI010000187.1, read on the forward strand.
ATGAATTCTCCCGCAAACGCATGGAAACAGTGGTTGGCCGAAAACGGTCCGCGGCTGCTGCTGTTCGCCCGCGGCTGGAGCAACTGCCGCCAGGACGCTGAGGATCTGGTGCAGGAGGCGATCCTGCGGATGTGGCATTACCAGGCCGACAAAGGCCACACACCGCCGGATCTGCCGCTGGTTTTTTCGACGATCCGCTTCTGCGGGCTCAATCATCACCGCAGCGAGTCGCGCCGCCGGAAGCGGGAAGAGTCGGTGATCTATCTGAACGACTTCCAGGATGTCTGGCTCGATCCGGTGCTGGAAGAAGACGAGGAAGCCGTGATCCTGCGGGAGGCCGTGCGGAACCTGAGCCAGAAGTTGCGTGAGGTGGTGGTGATGAAATTCTGGGGCGGGCTGACATTTTTGCAGATTTCCGAGACCCTCGCGATCTCGCCCAACACGGCGGCTTCGCGCTACCGCTACGCCTTGGAACAACTGGCGCACGAACTGCGCCGCGTGAAGGAGGACCGCCATGCAAGCGCCTGATCCTATCGAAACGATCTTGGCCCGCTTGATGCCGCCGGCCTTGAGCGAAGACTGCCAGTCCGGGATTGATGGGATGATTGACGAGCTAGCAGGTCCGTCTAACATCGTCGGGATTTCCTGGCTGAGCCGTTGCCTGATCGGTGGCGGGATCGCCGCGGGGATCGGCGCGTTGTTTGCCGTTTTCCCAATGATCCAGAAGGGGCCGCAGTCACCGGTGGCCGCGACTTCCCCAGCGGGATTCAGTATCGTCAGTGAATCCGACCGGATCGAATCGGTGACGGATGAAGGCTGGCGTGAGGATTCGGAAGGCTCGGCGATGCATGCCGTGCGGCTCAAAGCCGTGCAGGAAAAGGGCGTGCGCGACAAGGAAAGCGGGATGCTTGTCCAGATTTCCGAACCCCGCGAAGAGATCTTGATGATGCCGGTCAGTGAGTTTTATAAAGGACCGGTTCTGAAAAAACCCGTCCTAGGCGAAATGGTGGAAACCGCGACTCTGCCTACGGAAAGTAACGGCCCGCTGCGGGTGGTAAATGTCGCCGAGAAAAGCGCCAGTTTTTCCGCCGATGAGGGCAAGGCCGTCGTCCGCCGCGAGGGGGATGTTTACAAAGTGAAAATCAACGGGCCGAAGGATGAGGTGATTTTCGACGGGGACGTGTCACTGGCTGACAAACTTGACAAGCTGCCGGTGGACTGGCACCGGAGAATCCAAGTGCTTTGCCGGACGCTCGACCAAGCGCTCGACGGAAACATGATGCCCCAGCGGCAACCTCAGCCTCGCGTCGTGCCGCCGTTGTCCCCGAACTTGGAAAACTAGCAGTCTGGGAGATTTATCAAGGGAATGCCTTGCGTTTTGCAACTCGGCTTCCCATCTTCCGCCCCATGCATCCTGACGTGGCGAAGCTGGTTGAGGCCGGTCGCATCCCCAAACCGGTCGGCGAGCGCCTTACTCAATTGGCTCCCGGAAACTTTTGTATTCATAAATCATTCGGTGCCGGTAAGGTGATCGACTGGGATCTGCCTGCCAAAAAAGTCACCATCGACTTCGAAAAATCCACCGGTCAAACGATGGAATTGCAGTTCGCGTTCCAGAAAACCGAATGGATCGGCTCCGATGATTTCCGGGCGAAAAAGATCGAGCAGCTCGAAGAACTCCGCGCCCTTTCCAAGAGCGACCCGCTCGCACTCGTCGTCCACCTCCTCGAAAGCCACGGCGGCAGCATGACCGGCGACGCGCTGGAAAAAGAACTTTCGGGTGTCGTCATCCCGGAACCCGGCTTCAAAAAATGGTGGGATGCCACCAAGAAAGCCCTCCGCGAAAGCCGCCTCGCAGCAGTTCCGCAGAAGCGCACCGAGGCAATCGTGCTTCGCGTCGGCGACCGCAGCCCGGCGGAAGCGCTCGTCGCGGATTTCGAAGCAGCCCGCGATATCAAAGGCATGATCCGTGCGCTGGAAGCCATCGCTGCCGACATTGGAGCCTTCGAAAAAGACACCGAAGCCCTTAAGCGGCTCCTCAACGACATCGACGAAGGCGCGAAAAAAGCGGCCCGCGTCCAGCTCGGCCAAGCCCTCCAACTCGTCGCCGCGCGCGATGAAGTCATCGGCTCGTCCAAGGCACTGGAGCTCGATCCGACCGCTGTCCGACTATCAGACTTGTTGCTTTCCGCGGATCCTACCCGCTTGGCCGAGGAGGCCGGGGCGCTTCCATCCGGGCGGCAACGTGCGGTGTATGAAGCATTCCCGAATGCCTTCGCTGAGGACTGGGTGAGCAAAATCGTCCAGGTTTTCGACCGCGTCGGTGCCCGCGGCGTCACCGAAATCGCGCGGATTTTGTTGGAGCGCAATTCGATGCCGGCGCTCGTCACTCACCTTCGTTCGGCCATCGCCCGCCGCGCCCTCGGGCCGGACGCCTTGATCTGGGTTTGTCGCGAGCGCAAAGGCGCGGCGCTCGAAGTTTTCAGCGCGGACGTCGGTGCCTCAGTGCTTAATTTGCTAGAAAACGACCATCTATCAGACGGCCCGCGTAAGACCTCGCGGCTCCAAACGCTGCTCGGCGATGACAAGACCCTGCTCACCGATCTCGTCGCCATCATGGACATCAACGAGACCCGTAATTTCGCCCGTCGTCTGCTGGATTGCCCGGTCTTCGGCGACCTTGAGAAAAAATCGCTGATGGCCCGCATCATCAAGTCGCGTCCCGAAACGGCCGAGCTTGTGAGTGGTGCGAACCACAAACGCCCGGACGAAATTCTGCTCGTTTCCTGGGAAAGCCTTGAGAAGAAAAAGGCCGAACTCGACGACCTCATCCGCAACAAAATCCCGCAGAATCTCAGCGACGTCAAAATCGCCCGCTCCTACGGCGACCTGCGCGAGAATTTCGAATACAAGTCTGCCAAGGATTTGGAGAAATACCTCGGCCATCGCCGCAACGCCCTGGACAAGGAAATCAACAACGCCCGTGGCACCGATTTCACCGGCTCGGACGCCAGCAAGGTCAACATCGGCACCATCGTTATGCTAACGGATCCAGCCGGTAAGGAAATCGTCATGACCGTCCTCGGCGCGTGGGACTCCATCCCGGAAACCAAAACCGTGTCCTATCTATCGGAAGTCGGCAAGGCTCTCGTCGGTCGCGAACCCGGCGATACCGTGCAGATTCGCGATGAAGTCACCGAAGTGATGGAGACTCTAACGATTCGCTCGATCAGACCCTTCAATCCCTGAAATTTCAAACCCAGCCTTATCTAACCACAAAGTAACTATTATGGACTATACCACCATTGTTGAAATCCGCGGTCGCGAAGTGATCGATTCCCGTGGCAACCCCACTGTCGAGGTCGATGTGCATCTCGAAGGCGGCGCGATCGGCCGTGCCGCAGTCCCATCCGGCGCTTCCACTGGCGAACATGAAGCTGTCGAACTCCGCGACGGCGATAAGGCTCGCTTCCTCGGCAAGGGCGTGCTCAAGGCCGTTGAAAACGTCAACGCCGTGCTTGCCCCGGCTCTCCTCGGCTATTGCGCCACTGAACAAGCTTCCATCGACGCCACCATGCTCGCGCTCGACGGCACCTCGACCAAGAGGAACCTCGGAGCCAACGCCATCCTCGGCGTTTCCCTGGCAGTCGCCAAGGCCGCCGCCTCCCAGTTAGGTGTCCCGCTTTACAAATACCTCGGTGGCCCTAACGCAAAGGTCCTTCCCGTCCCGATGATGAACGTCATCAATGGCGGTGCGCACTCGGATGCGCCCATCGACTTCCAGGAATTCATGATCGTGCCCATCGGCGCACCGACTTTCCGTGAGTCGATCCGCTACGGTGCGGAAGTTTTCCACTCGCTCAAGAAGGTGCTTCACGACCTCGGCCTGTCCACCGCTGTCGGTGACGAAGGGGGATTCGCTCCGACGCTGAAAAGCGCCGAACACGCGATGCAAGTTCTCTGCCAAGCCATCGAAGCTGCCGGTTACAAAGTGGGCGAAGACATCGCCTTCGCGCTCGACGTGGCTTCCTCGGAATTCTTCGACGCCAAGCAAAACGCCTACGTCTTCAAGAAGTCCGACAAGTCCGTGAAATCCGCCGAAGAACTCGTCGATTTCTACGCCGATCTCCAGACGCGCTATCCGATCATTTCCATCGAAGACGGCTGCGCCGAAAACGACTGGGACGGTTGGAAGATCATCACCGATAAGCTCGGCAAGACCACCCAACTCGTCGGCGACGACCTGTTCGTCACCAACGTCGATTTCCTCAGCAAGGGCATCAAGATGGGCGTCGCCAACTCGATCCTCGTCAAGGTGAACCAAATCGGTTCCCTAACGGAGACCTTCGACGCCGTCGAACTCGCCAAGGAAAACAGCTACACCGCCGTCCTCAGCCACCGCTCCGGCGAGACTGAAGACAGCACCATCGCCGACTTGGCAGTCGCCACTAACTGCGGCCAGATCAAGACTGGCTCGATGAGCCGCTCCGACCGTATCGCGAAATACAACCAACTCCTCCGCATCGAGGAAGAGCTGGGTGATGACGCCGTCTTCGGCATCAAGAAGCTCAAAGTGCTCAACAAGTGATCTAGGCATTTCTGCCTGTAACGCTTTCTCTAACGGCGGACCCGCAAAGGTCCGCCGTTTTTGTTCAAAATCTCAACGGGCTCCGAAGTCTGGCCACTCTTCGGTCTGGCGGCCTTCGCTGCGCATGAAATCGGCGATGAGATGAACACGGGTCAATTTCCCTTCGCGGGCGAGCGCCGGGAGGATTTCCTCACAGATCCACCGTTGATATTGCTCAAAGTCGAGCTTTGGCGGCGGCGGATGGTTGGAGAAGTCCGGGAACTCGAGATCAAGGACATTCATGGGATCATGCGGATGAGATTGTACGCATCAGGACCTGCGAAGCGCTCACAAATTTCCCGAAGATTCTCTTCGGTCATAACTCCCTTATTTTCCTTTAGAAGTAATCGGATGTCCAGCAGGTCTCTGCCGTCCCGCTCCTTGTCGTCCTTCAGGGCATGAAGTTTCATGGCGAGCAATGACTCATAATTAATCACCGGCATGTCGGACCGTATTCCAGTCCTTTGATCAGTGGTCGCCATTTTGGCGAACGTTTCAGCGCTAACCCACAATAAATCGACAGGTAACAAATCGAAGTGCTTTTTGTGTTTGAAACGGGTCGCCATCGCCTCAAACACGATCTCAAACCCAAGTGTTCGCATGAGATTCAAGGCCCGGAATTCGTCGGCGCGGGAGCAAATCCAATCAATATCATTCGTATAACGCGTGTATCCGTGGTGACACACCGCCCAGCCGCCGGCAAGAAGCAGCGGGATGCCCTCGCGCTCGAAGGATTGATAAAGAGAGTATGCGAACTCGGGGAGCATGGTGGTTTTATAGCAATCTTGCCCGCAGCAGTTCCGTGACTTGCTTGGGGTTCGGCTTGGTGGTGGCGGCTTTCATCACTTGGCCGGTTAGAAAGTTGAGCAGCTTCTCGTTGCCGGCCTTGACGGCGGCGACTTCGGCCGGGTTGTTGGCGATGACCGAGTCGCAGAGACCTTCGAGTTCACCGGCTGCGGCGGGTTTGAAGCCGAGCGAATCCGCGATGGCGGACGGGTCTTGGTCGGGGCTGTCGAAGAGCACGGTGAAGACTTCCTTGGCCTGGTTTGCGGCGAGCGTGCCGTTTTCCACTAACAAAAGAAGCGCACGGAGTTTTTCGGGGGCGACCGGACAATCATCGATGCCGAGACCGCGCTCATTGAGCGTGCCTAGCAGGTTGTTGATGATGAAATTGGCGACCTTCTTGCCGGGGATGGCGGAGTCGGAGACGGCGTCGAAATAGGCGGCCAGGTGTTTATCGGAGGAGAGGACGGACGCGTCGTAGGCGGTGACGCCGAGTTGGTGCTCGAAGCGGGCGGCGAGTTCGTGCGGCAGCTCGGGGACCAGTGGGCGGACTTTGGCTAACAGCGGCGCGGTTTCGATGGGTAGGAGATCGGGGCAGGAAAAATAACGGTAATCGTGCGCGTCTTCCTTGGTGCGCATCATCTGGGTTTCCCCGCGGTCGTCGTCCCAGCGGCGGGTGGATTGGATTTGCGGCAGGCCGCGGTCCATGTCTTCGGTCTGGCGCTGGATCTCGAAGTGGATCGCGCGGCGGATGGCGGAAATGGAGTTGAGGTTTTTGAGCTCGACCTTCTGGCCTAACGGCTCCTCGGGTTTCCTGCGAAGGGAAATGTTTACGTCGCAGCGGAGCTGGCCTTTTTCCATGTCGGCATCCGAGACGCCGCCTTGTTGGAGGATCATCTGGAGCGAGCGGACGTAGGCGAACGCTTCCTCCCCGGACTCGAGGTCGGCCTCGGTGACGATCTCCATCAGCGGCGTGCCGGCGCGGTTGAAGTCGATGAGCGAGGAGTTCCCAAGGTGGGTGGATTTCGCGACATCCTCCTCGAGGTGGATGCGGTTGAGGCGGACTTTTTTGTCGGCGTTGACGATGCTTTTGCGGGCATCCGTCGGATAGCAATGCTCGTAGAGCGGCACGCCGCCACCGATGCACAGGGGGAGGTCCATCTGGGTGGTCTGATAGTTCTTCGGCATGTCCGGATAGAAATAGTTTTTCCGGTCCCATTTGCAGACCGGCGCGATCTCGCAGCCAAGGAGGAGGCCGGCCTTGATGATGGCGTCGAGGGCGGCCTTGTTCATCACCGGCAGTGCGCCGGGCAGCGCGAGCACGACGGGATCGGTGAGCGTGTTGGGCTCGTGGCCGTAGCCGGTGGCGACGCGCGTGAAGACCTTGGAGCGGGTCTTGATCTGCACGTGGACTTCCAGGCCGATGACGGCTTCGTAGTTCATTTCAGTAATCGGAT
>JAYTEI010000188.1:0-7718 GCA_043735445.1 Akkermansiaceae bacterium
CTAACAGTTTTATTAGTAGTACCTCGGGATGTAATATCCAAATGAATCCTGCTCGAAGGATTGTTCAGCATTCCTTGATTTGACAAGGGTTTTCTGGGTGGCGGGTGTGTCTATCAGCCTACGCTGTGGCTGCTCTTTGCGAGCGACATGCCAGACCTGATATCACGAGGGAGAGAGGGCGGACTCCGATCCGCCATGCCCATGAGGTGCCAATGATTTTGAGGAAACCGCGCTTCATGGTCCTCCCGTGGGCATGGCGATTCGGAGATCGCCACTCCTTGGGATTGGCGCGAGAGCGCTGTAGGGAATGTTGTCCGCTCCCCCCCCCCGCGTTTCTAAGCCTTGCCACGGCGGGTCATTTCGCGAGCATGTTCGGATGAATGATTACGAAGGTGAGCTGCCGAGTTCGCGAATCCAAGATATGCCATCGGACCGGCGGCCGCGGGAGAAGCTGGCGGCGCTCGGACCTGCGGCATTGGACAATGCCGAGCTGATGGCGTTGTTCATTTCCACCGGGCACAAAGGCCGCAGTGCGATCGACATCGGGCGGGATTTAATCGCGAAATACGGCTCAATGGGTGCGCTCGGCGGGTTGCCGGTTTCTGAGTTATGCAAGGAAAAGGGACTCGGCCTGGCGAAGGCGTCCAAGCTGGCCGCTGCCTTCGAACTCGGCACCCGCGTGGCTCGCGAGCAAATGCACGACATCCCACTGGACACCCCCGATCTGATCTACGATTTTTTCGGCCCGCAACTCCGGCATTTGAGCCAAGAGCAATTGGTGGTCGCGACCTTGAACTCGCGGCTGCGGCACATCGGCACGACGGTGATCTCGGTGGGAACGGTGAGCACAACGAGCGCCCATCCGCGGGAAATTCTCCGCCCGGTGATCACCCGCGGGGCGTCTGGATTCGTGCTGGTCCACAATCATCCATCGGGGGATCCGAGTCCCAGCCGGGCGGATGAAAGGATCACCCGCACTTTGTTAGAGGTGGCCGCTTTGATGCAGGTGACGTTCTTGGATCACGTCATCATCGGTAAGCAAGCACCGGGGCGGCTGCCGTATTATTCGTTTCGCTCGGCGGGGATCATCCCGTGAGTTGCTATTGGAATTCCGCTGTCTTAATTTCGCGGCACGCCTTTCATGTATCACCTGCACCTGACCCGGAACCTGCGCTCACTGGCGTTTTTACTGATCGTAGCGGCAGTGCTGGCGGGGATCGGGCTGCTGTGGTGGGCGAACCGGACGGGCCTGCCCGAGCCGTGGCGGGTCGCCATTGAGCAGGAAGTCGCCAAGCGCGGTGCCCATGTGAAAATCGGTAGCCTGCGCTATGACTTGCTGCAAGGCATCGTCGCCACCGATGTGCGGGTTTATTCCGAACCGGAGCATTTGCAGGAAATCTCCCGGCTGGAACGCGTCATCCTAGATTTCGACAAGACCAAACTGGCCCGCGGCATCGTCCACCTGAACAAGATCCAGCTCGCTCACGCGCGCCTCTCCATGCCGGTGGACCCGAAAAATCCTGAGTCGGAATCGCTGCAAGTGACTGACGCGAACGGCACCGTTTTCATGCCCGGCGACCGGCGGCTAGAAGTCCGCGATGCCCACGGGAAAATCGCTGGCATCGAGGTCAAGCTCGACGCCCGCATGATCGGCTATCAGCAAGAAGGCAAGAACCCACCGGATGATTCTAACATCGGAAAACGCCGTGCGCTGTTAGCGAAACTGCTCGGTGAGTTGGAGCAATGGCAGTTCGCTGAAAAGCACCCCCCGGCGATCCAGCTTTCCATCGAGGGGGATGTGAACAACTGGTCCTCGGTGACGGCGAAGCTGGCGCTGCACATCACCGACATGGAGAAAAACGGCCATCGGTTAGACAGCGTCGCGGCCGAGGCAAATCTAGCGGGTGAGCTACTCACCATCACCTCGCTGCGCGTCAGTGACCGACGCGGTGTGCTGGAAGGGCACGTCGATTACAACCTCAAAGACCGCGAGGGGCGTTTCGATATTTCCACGTCATTAGAAGTGCCCGCGCTGCTAACGGCTTGGTTCAAGTTGCCCATGCCCAAGGAGGTAAGAGTCGGCGGCAGACAGGTTTTAGATGCTGAAGGAGATTTCCAAATGGATGCGCAGAACACTCCGCAGATCCGGGCGACGGGGCATCTGCGCTGCGAGGCGGTGACGCTGCGAGGTGCGCCGTTTGAAGTGGTGGAAAGCGCATTCTCGTGGCGGGATGGAAATTTATTCCTCCGCGATCTGCGGCTCACCCGTGGGGATGGCCAGGCGGAAGGTAAAGCAATGGTCGAGTGGCCGCTGGTCCGGCTAGGAGTACACAGCACTTTGCCAGTGGCGGTTTGTCGGCAGCTAGTCGCCGGGCTGGGGTTGCCGATCGAGCAAGTTCTCGATGATTTGAGCGAACGCGAAGGCGCGGCGGTGGATGTCAGCGCGGAGGGAGGCTTCGATGCATCTAACAAACTTGCCTGGGCTTACACTGGCGGCGGCACGGCGAAGAACCTGAACTACAAAGGCGTGCCGGTAAACTCCGCATCCAGCAAGTTCACCCTCAATCATCAAGAGCTGGATTTCCACGATGGCACCGTGGTTTTCAATTACTCAAAATACGCGCTGCACAAGACCTTCAACGGGGCCAGCGAGGGAACCGCCAAGGTGGGCCGCATCCGCTTCGATGCGCCTAACAAAATCGTCGAAGTGGAAGACGTTCATGGGGCGATCTACGCCGCGCCGTTGGTCCGCCTATTCGCGCCGGAAATCGCGGACACGCTTGAGCAATATCGCTTCCATCAGCCGCCGGATTTGAAGGGATCTGGGGTGGTGGATGTCACCCCGCAAGGGCGCACGGCGTTGAACATTTCCTTCAGCTCAGACCACCCGGCGGACTATGTATTTCTCGGAGAAAATCTAACTCTCGGGCGACCGCGGGCGCAAGTCGGCATCCATGGCGAGCGGGTTTCTATCAGCAATTTAAAGGTCGATGCCTTCGACGGTCCGGTGGCAGGCAACCTCGAATACGTGGGCGGCGGAAAATTCCAGGGCGAACTGAATTGGACGCGCCTCTCGGTCCCAGATCTAACGTCCACTTATGGCTTCCAAATGAAAAGCGGCGGCAATGTCACCGGGCGGATCGAGTTCTCACTAACCGATGGCAAGGTGGAAACCCTGAACGGCGCGGGGCTGATCGCCCTAGAGAAAGCGGAGCTATTCTCGGTGCCAATGTTCGGCCCGCTCACGCCGCTGATCGGCGGCGTGCTCAACGACGAGCGGGCGGGATTCCAACAGGCGAAGCACGCGTTCTGCACTTTTAAGATCCAAAACGGCGTTCTCAGCACCAATGATTTTCAAACCTCCACCAGCTCGCTGAACTTCGCGGGCGACGGCTCAATCGATCTCAAAGAGCGCACGCTGGACATGACGATGCGGATGAATGCGCGGGGCTTGTTAGGACTGCTGACGCTGCCCTTACGGCCGTTTTCCGGCTTGTTCCAGTTCCACGGTAGCGGCCCATTGAAGGATGCCCACTGGGAGCGCATGAAGTTCACGCCGCCGCCGGAAACGCAGAAAGATTTCCTGCTGGATGCGCCTAAAGCCCGGCCAATCCCGAGTGAGAATTGAATAAGATTTTTAAAAGTCACCGCTTGCACCCTCCAACAGGTGGTGCAACTAATCTCCCCACGACGACGGGCCATCGAGGTCCGTCTGAAACCGAAAACCACACGCCATGTCCACTCCATATTCAGCCACTAACAGTCTCGATCCGGAAGCAGGTTCCAGCTCCACTCCATCCGTCGCCCAAGCCGCGAATGATCTCCGCGTGGCCGCCGGCGAGAAGGCCCGCGAACTCGTCCACAGCGCCGAGGAAAAGGCCGCCGCGTTAAAAGACCGCGCCGTCGAGACCGCTCAACAGTTCCGGGAAACCGCCGTCGAGCGGGCCAGCCAGTTCAAGGCCACTGCCACGGAGAAGGCCACGGCCTTCAAGAGCGCGGCCACCGACAAGGCCCAGCAAATGAAGGAAACCGCCACCGAACAATGGCAGGACACCCGCGTGAAAGCCCGCGAGTTCCAGATCACGGCGGAAGACTACATTCGCCAAAATCCCACCAAATGTGTCTTGAGTGCCCTCGGTGCTGGATTCCTAGTCGGACTCATCGTCCGCCGTTAGAGCCACCTAACTTCCGGTCCGCCGAGTCCCCATGCCCCCCATGCATCCGCCATCTGAGAGCGGCCCCGCGTTTCCCGGAGCACCCGCCGATGCGCGGAATCCTAATACCCAAAGTCCGCCCGCCAACTGGCGGGAGGCTTTGATGGCATTGATCGCCTCCCGGATCGCGTTGATCGAACTGGAGTCGAAAGACGCCGTTAGACAGGGTGCCCGCAGCGCCGTCATGATCGTCGCGGCGGTCTTCTGTGGGATTTTCGCGTGGGCCTTGCTGTTAGCTGGCGGGGTTTCCCTCATCGCGGTGGCAGCGGATTGGCCATGGTATCTGGTGGCGCTTGGCGTCGCTGTGGTTCATCTGCTGGTGGCGTTTATCCTCGTCAAGTTGGCGAAACCTGCCGCCATCACTGCATTTCCCGTCACTCGCTCAGAATTTAATAAAGACCGTCAATGGATCGAAAACTTCCACCCAACCCAGAAATCGAACGATTGATCCGACTCAGCGCGGCCTCGCGTGCCTGCCTCACCCGCGAGGTGATCGCGGTGAAGCTGAAGCTTGATTTTCCCGCGCGGATTCGCGGTTCCTTGAAAGGCCACCCGTCTGCCTGGTTGTTTGGCTCCTTGGCTTCTGGATTCGCCGGCAGCTTGTTGTTCCGCCGAAAACCTGCGGTCACTGGGACGAAACACCGTGGATTGATGATGACGCTGCTAGGTCTCGCATTGACCGCCGCCCGACCATTCGCAAAGGTTTGGCTTGCCGACCAAGTGAAACTCTATCTCATCAAGCGTCCCGGCGCTTTACCGGAGTCTCGTTATCGGCCTAACCATCCCATTTAAACTTCCATTTCATGTCAACCCATACGGTCCTGGATCATGTCGATCAATATCTCCAACTCGGGCGCGAATACGAGTGCTCTGATCTCCACCTCGCCACCGCCTATCCGCCCGCCTGGCGGCGCTTCGGGCAACTCTCGCCGATCTGGCCGGACCACCACCCGCTAACGGCTGAGGACACTGAACGGTTAGTCCGCTCGTTCCTCGGCCAGAAGGAATGGGATCGGATGCAGGTGCAGGGCGACATCGACTTCGCTTACTCCGCGAGCAATGGCCGCTACCGTGCCTCTGTGGTGAAGCAGCGCCTCGGCTACGACATGGCGTTCCGGATCATCAATGACAAGATCAAGTCCATCGAGGACATCGGCCTGCCGCTCGAGCACATCCTGCCGCTCACCCGCTATCAGAATGGACTCGTCCTCGTCACCGGCTCGGTCGGCTCCGGCAAGTCCACCACGCTGGCCGCGCTCGTCGATTTCATCAACCGCGACCGCGAGGATCACATTCTAACGCTCGAAGACCCGATCGAGTATGTCTTCGAATCCAAAGGCTGCCACGTCAACCAGCGCGAGGTCCACAAGCACACCGAGTCATTCGCCCGCGCCCTCCGCGGTGCGCTGCGGGAAGATCCAGACGTCATCATGGTCGGAGAAATGCGCGACCTCGAGACCATCCAGCTCGCTCTAACTGCCGCCGAGACCGGTCACTTGGTGCTCGGTACGCTCCACACCGGCAACGCCCCGCGAACCCTCGACCGGGTGCTCGACGTGTTCCCCACCGACCAGCGCGAACAAATCCGGATCATGGTTTCCGAGTCGCTGCGCGGCATCCTTTCCCAGCAGCTCGTCCCCCGCGCCGACGGCAATGGCCGCGTGCTTGCCTTGGAACTGCTGGTCAACACCCCCGCCGTTTCCAACTGCATTCGCGAGGGCAAAACCTTCATGCTTCCCGGCGTCATGCAAACCGGTAAAAACGTGGGCATGATCACCATGGATGAATCGCTGCGGCAGCTCTACGTCAAGGGTCTCATCTCCAAGGATGAGACGCTCTTCCGCTCGGACGACAAGAACCAGATGAAAGCGTTCTTCGAGTCCTGATTCATCCCCTACCCCGCTGGTTTTCTCACTCGGGGTCATTTAAAAAAAACCAAAAAACTTTTTCTCTATTTTTCCACATGGCCAAGATCGACACCCTCTTCCGCTACCTGATCGCCACCAAAGGCTCGGACCTTCACCTGTCGGAAGGCCAGATGCCCAAAATCCGCGTCCACGGTGCGGTCACCGTCATTCCAGATCAGGAAGTCCTGCGAGGTGAGGTTTTCCACAATCTGCTCGCCGAAATTTGCGACCCCAAGGCCTTCGCCAACTACCTCGAAGGCGGCGATCTCGACTTCGCCTATGAAATGGACAAGGACTCCCGGTTCCGCTGCAACTATCTGAAGCAACAAAACGGCCTGGCCGCCGTGTTCCGGTTGATCCCCACGGAAATCGCCTCGCTCGAAAGCCTCGGGGTGCCGAATGTCGTCAAGGAATTCGGCCACATGCGGGCCGGCCTGGTCCTCGTCACCGGCCCCACCGGCTCCGGTAAATCCACCACGCTCGCCGCGCTGCTAGATTACATCAATATCAACTTCAGCCGCCACATCATCACGGTTGAAGAGCCCATCGAATTCGTCCACCGCAACAAACAGTCGATCATCACCCAGCGTGAAGTGCCGATCCAGACCCCGTCATTCGCCGACGGGCTGCGCGCCGCACTGCGTCAAGATTCCGACATCGTTCTCGTCGGAGAAATGCGCGACCTAGAAACCATCTCACTCGCTCTAACCGCCGCAGAAACCGGCTTGCTCGTCTTCGGCACCCTGCATACCAACAACGCCCGCAAGACCGTGGACCGGATCATCGACGTATTCCCCGCCAACCAGCAGTCGCAAGTCCGCACCATGCTCGCCGCCTCGCTGCGCGGCGTGGTCGCCCAGCTTCTCTGCAAACGCGTGGACAAACCCGGTCGGACTGCCGTGCATGAGATCATGTTCGCCACCCCCGCCGTGGCCGCCATCATCCGCGAAGGTGCCACTCAAAAACTCTACGACGTCATCACTGGCGGTAAGAACGAGGGCATGCAGTTCATGGACGAGTCGATCTGGTCGAAACTCCGCGAAGGCATGATTTCTCCCGAGGAAGCCTACATGAAGGCCATTGACAAAACCCGCTTCAAGAAATTCCTACCAGAAAATCTCTCCCACCTCGGCGACGCCTCGGGTGAGAGTCCGTTAGGTCATTGATTAAGATAGTGCGAAGGACGGACTGGTTCTCCATAGCGCGAAACACAAGGAGCAGCGGAATCCGTCCGCCGATTCCCATGAAAAGCCCATGCCCCGCGCCAAACCGCATCCTAATGGCGCCCTCAGCGTCAAGGCGATCGGACATCGCCACTCACCTTGTTAGAGCGCTTCGACGGGATTCTCTCCGCAGCAGGCGGCACGCAGTCCAAGGCAACAGCTAAAGCCTTGCCGCGAACATCGACTCTATCCGCTTCTCCGAGACTTTGCCTAACAACGGAATATCCGGCGCGAACAGCGAGATGCGGTATTCCTCTAACGCCCAGCCGGCGGGCCACAATCCGGGGTCATCCGGCTCGGCGGATTGGAGCTGGAACCACGGCTGCCACAGGCGGCGGAAGCGGTCCATTTTTTCCAAATCCTTGACGATAGGC
>JAYTEI010000189.1:0-3487 GCA_043735445.1 Akkermansiaceae bacterium
TACAGTTTAGGAAACCATCGTTCTATCCATTGAACTACGGGGACGCGGGATGCCGCATGGCGGGGTGGAAATAACTGGGCGATGACTGGCAGGCAAGCCAGTTGTGAGGACTACGCCATGCGCTGGGCCAAGTAGATTCCTTTGGAGCCGCTGCAACGGTAGGCGATGATGCAGGCGGTGGCGAAGTATAGGCCGTTGCCCGCGCCGAATAGCTCCATGCCGAGAAAGGTGGAGGCAAGCGGGGTATTAGTCGCACCAGCGAAAATGGCGACGAAGCCGAGCGCGGCGAACAGATCGACCGGCGCCCCGAGGACGATGGCGAGGGTGTTGCCAAGGGCGGCCCCGATGAAAAACAGCGGCGTGACTTCGCCGCCTTTGAAGCCGGCACTGAGGGTAATGACGGTGAAAAGGAGTTTCCACGCCCACGCGGTGACGGGAATTTCCGAGGAGGTAAATAGGGCGGGCAGGGTGATGGCGTCCGGACGATTTCCCAAGACCCCGAGACCGAGGTAGTCGGGAGTGCCTGCTAGCAAAAACAGGCCGATGACGATGAGTCCACCGACGACGGGACGGAGTTCGGCGCGGGGGATGTGAGTCTCAAAGACAGCACCCAAGCGATGGGAAAGTGTGGAAAACAAGGTGCTCGTTAGACCGAACGCGACGGCGGCGAGGATGACTTTTCCCATCAGCCAGAGATCGGGCAGGGTGCCGGTGGCTAGCACGTTCACCTGATAGTGGGTGTGGCCGATCCCCCAGGTGCGGCAGGTCCAATCAGCAATGACGGAAGCGACGAAGCAGGGAATGAGGGCGTCGTATTGGACCCGACCGACGACGAGGACTTCTAACGCGAACACCGCGCCGGCGACGGGCGTGCCGAAAACTGAGCCGAAGCCAGCCGCCACTCCAGCCATCAGCAGGATCCTCACAACCGCGGGATCGAGCTTGAGGTAGCGGGCGAAGGTGGAGGCGATGCTGCCGCCCATTTGCAGGGCGGTGCCTTCGCGCCCTGCGGAGCCGCCGAAGAGGTGGGTGACGAGGGTGCCTAGCAGAATGAGCGGTGCCATGCGGCGAGGGACGCCGGCAGCGGGCTGGTGGATTTCAGCGATGAGCAGGTTGTTTCCGCCGGCCGCAGATTTGCCGTAAAGCTGATAGAGCAGGCCGATGCAGAGACCGGCGATGGGGAGGAGAAACAGCAGGCCGGGATGGGCGAAGCGGATGCGGGTGACGGCATCGAGCGCCCACAGGAAGAACGCGGAGGCGGAACCGACGGCGACGGCCAGTGGGGTGAGGAGGGCCAGCCAACGGAGGGCGGCACGAAGCTGAGATGGAAGCCAGTTCATCGGGGCGGCGGGACTCTTGGCAGATCAATTAGGAAATGGCAGCACCAAACACCGGACTCGATCGAGAACCGGCATCTTGACAGCTTCAAATTGACGCATCATGATGCTTTTCATGAGAACAACCGTCACCCTTGAGCCGGATGTGGCTCGCCTGCTGGACGATCACGCGAGGCGGACCCGCAAGTCGTTCAAGGAAACTCTTAACGCTGCTGTGCGGTTGGGACTGGGACGGATTTCGCATTTTCCTCCGACGCAGGAATTTATCATCGAAGCCCGTCCGATGCTGCTTAAGGCGGGATTGGACGGTGGGCGCTTCAATTCGCTGGTCGATGAAATGGAGACTGATGGGTTCGTCGAGAAAGCGCGTTCGGAGAAGCCCAAGGAGCCGCTTTCATGATCCTCCCGGACGTCAATCTGTTGATGTATGCGTATGATTCGAGTGCGCCCAATCATGAGGCGGCGGCGGAGTGGTGGAAGGTCTGTATGACTGGCAGTGAGGAGGTCGGATTGGCGACGGTGGTGATCTTTGGATTTGTGCGTCTGATCACAAATCCCAAGATTTTTCAAAACCCCCTCACTGTTGAGGAGGCGACCAGCCGGGTGGAGTCTTGGATGGTGAGTCCTCAGGTGCGGGTCATCGATCCTTCACCTCATCATGTGGTGGACGTGCTCGGCTTGCTGGTGGAAAGGGGCACGGCGGGGAATCTCACCACGGATGCCCAGATCGCCGCTCTGGCACGGCAGGAAAAAGCCGTCATCCATAGCAATGACACGGACTTTTTAAGCTTCCCCGGCATTCGCTGGCACAATCCGCTCACTGGAAAAAGCAACGCGACTTGATTTCAAGGAGATCAGATTTTCAGCGTCCCGTGGCTTTCCATCGCTCGATGGCCAGCCGGATGCCGGCGGCCTTGTGGAGGGTTTCCTCGTATTCCTTTTCAGGATCTGAATCGGCGACAATGCCGGCACCGACTTGATAGACCAACTGATCGCCGTTGCGGACGAGCGTGCGGATGGCGATGTTGAACGAGCTTTCACCATTGTAACCGAGCCAGCCGATGGCCCCGCAGTAGATGCCGCGCGGGGCTTGTTCGAGTTCGCGGATGATTTCCATGGCGCGTTTCTTGGGTGCGCCGGTGATGCTGCCGCCGGGAAAACAGGCGGCGATGGCGGCGATCGCATCGACCTCGGGCCGCAGCGTGCCGGTGACGGTGGAAACGAGGTGATGGACTTGGGCGAGGGTTTCTAACCGCAGCATATCGCTGACTTCGACGCTGCCGAATTCGCAGACTTGGCCGAGGTCGTTGCGGAGGAGGTCGGTGATCATGACGAGCTCGGCGATTTCCTTGGCGGAGGTCTGGAGTTCGTAGGCGGAGCGGCGGTCTTCGTCGGGATCGGAAAAACGCGGGCGGGTGCCTTTGATCGGGCGGGTCTCGATGCCGCGGCCGGAAATTTTTAGGAACGATTCCGGCGAGGAGCTAAGGATTTCGCGGCCATCGAGTTTCAGATAGGCGGCCATCGGGGCCGGGGAGGCGTCGCGCAATGTTTCGTAAAGGCTGAAGAGATCGCCGCGCACGGATGCGATGAAGCCTTGGGAAAGATTTGCCTGATAGATATGGCCGGCGGCGATCCACTCCTTGATGCGGGCGACGCCGCCGATGAATTCGCGACGGGCGGTGAGCGGGGAGAAATCTCCGATTTCGGCGATGCCGGTGGTGGTGCGGAGTTGAGTAGAGAGCTGGCCGGTTTCCCACCAAGTCCGGTCGCGGTGGCTGTAAACGAGCATTTGCGGGTAGTCGCCGAACAGGAAATCGCCCTCGTAGTCGATCCATCCGCAGAGTCCGCCGGTGGGAAATCCGTGATCGCCCGCAAGCTGTGGGCCGTTTGTTAGAGCGGAGCGGAGGATTTGCAAATCCGCCAAGCGATGGACGTTTCCTCGCAGCACTTGCACGGGCGATGCGGCGATCACGGAAAACGGCCGCGAGACTCCTGATGGAAAATTTCCTGCGGTGTCGAAAAAAACCAACCCATCGAGATGCCGCAAGCGTCCGGCCACCTCCACGGGTGACAAGCCATCGAGCCGGCTTGGGCTCGCCACGGTTCGCATCAGGGATTCCGCCATTGCGGCACGAACCAATGCCCGCCGC
>JAYTEI010000190.1:0-16785 GCA_043735445.1 Akkermansiaceae bacterium
TCGGGCATTCCGGGTAACAAGAGTTGTGGCATGGTGCGGATTGGGTTTCGCTTCCGTGCTGCGGAAGACGTTGTTCACCCCGACTCTGCACCATGCCACCACCTCCGCGGAAGACGCGGTTTGCGCCCAATCATTTTCCGAGCCGCCTACGAAAAATCAAGGATCCGGCGCAACCGGATCAGAATGTCTGAGGTTTTTCCATTACATGAGCTGCGATCTACAGGGTGCGAAAGAGCCACGTAGGAGGGGGGGGTGTCAGACCCGGAGCTGCAAGTCGAGGCCGTTAATAAAATGAAAAAAGCGGAGTCATTTCTGACTCCGCTTTTGGGGAAGGAAGAGGCGGACTGAAGTCCTGGACTACCTTTGAAATTAGGGCTGATCGAAGATCGTCCGGCCGGTGGAGCGGAGGTCATCGCAGGCGGTTTTCATGCGCTCGCAGAGGCTGAGTTCGCCCTTCTTGAGGTAGGAACGCGGGTCGTAGTGTTTCTTGTCGCCGACTTCGCCGTCGATCTTGAGGACGCCTTCGATGTTCTGGCACATGTGGGCGGCGATCGGGCGGGTGAACGCGTATTGCGTGTCGGTGTCGATGTTCATTTTGACGACGCCGTAGTCGAGAGTCTCGCGGATTTCCGATAGCGCAGAGCCGGAGCCGCCGTGGAAGACGAGGTCCATTTCAGCACCCGCGCCGTGCTTGTCGGTGACGGCTTTTTGGCCGTCGCGCAGGATGGTCGGAAGGAGTTTCACCGAGCCTGGCTTGTAAGCACCGTGGACGTTGCCGAAGGTGGCGGCAAAGATGAATTTCCCGATCGGGTGAAGCGCTTCATACACTTCCACCATGTCTTCGGGGGTGGTGTAGAGTTTTTCGATCGGCAGGCCGGACGTGTCGTGGCCGTCTTCTTCGCCACCGACGCAGCCGGCTTCGACTTCGAGGATGATGCCGAGTTCGGCGCACTCCTTGAGGAGGACTTTAGAAATCTCGAGGTTTTCCTTCAGCTCGACTACGGAGCCGTCGAACATGTGGGATTGGAACAGCGGTCCCTTGCCCTCGGCGATGCGCTTGCGGGAGGCTTCAAGCAGCGGCTTGAGGAAGCTATCAACCTTGCTCGGATGGCAGTGGTCGGTGTGGAGGGCGATGAGCACATTGTGCTTCTCCGCGAGGAGGTGGCAGGCTTCTGCTAGAACGATGGCCCCGAAGGCGGCGTCCTTCACAGCGGTGCCGGATGCGAACTCGCCGCCGCCGGTGGATACCTGGATGATACCGTCGGACTTGGCTTCGGAAAAGGCACGCAGCGCCCCGTTGATGGTCGGCAGCGAGGTGACATTGATGGCGGGGTAGGCGTAGCCACCCTTTTGGGCGGCGTCCAACATGGCGCGATATTGCGCGGGGGTAGCGATTGGCATAACGGCGGTTTCCGTAACCAACCCGCCGCCCGAGGACAAGTCATTATCAAGAGAATTCCTCGACGCCGGCTGGCTTGCGGCTTGCCAATCGGCCATCCGCCGGATTGTTTCTCGTTCATCCAAATGAATTCATCCGAAACAATTGTCTGCAAGCCAACGCCTTGGTTTCTCCTCCGTGCCGCAGTGATGGTGGTGATGTTCGGAGTCTTCGCGATGCTGTTTTACATCGACGGCTCCACCGGCTACCGCAAGAAGAACGAGAGCTATTATCTCCGCAAAACCTTCCAGATCGCTAATGATGATTTCACGAAACTCAATTCTAGCGGTTCACTAACTGCCGAAGATTGGCAAAGCCACGCGGCTAGCCAGTCGGTCGCATTTCCCGATGACCGGACGGTGTTGCCGGCCACTATCAAGTTGCCAATGCCATGGCCGACCATCCTCCACGACTATGAGCGGATGAAGCCGCTGCAGTGGAACATCCTGTGGCGCGAATATTCCAAGGAGAACGGCCTCAATGCAGCCGTCGAGGAGCCATACGATGCCCAGAAAATCAAAGAGCAGTGGATTGTATTCGGGATCTGCTCGGTGCTCGCGCTGATCGCTACATTCTTCCTGCTTCGCACGATCCGCCGCTCGATTTCCGCAGACGGGGAGGCCGTCACCACCCAGCAAGGCAAGCGAATCCCCTACGCGGATCTCAAGTCGCTCGACCTCCGCAAATGGGAGACCAAGGGGCTGGCTTTCATCGACTACGACGGCTCGGCGGGGAAGGGAAAAATCCGCATCGACGGCCTGACTTACGGCGGTTTCAAAAAGGAAAACGACGAGCCAGCCGAGCGCCTGATGCGGCAGATCCGGGCACACTTTTCCGGTGAAATCATCGAATACACCGCCGTCATTCAAAGCAGCCCTGAGGATGAGGAAACCAAGCCCGTCTGATGGATTTTCCGCCCGTCTGTGCTTTTCGCTTGCCGATTCGTTTTCGAAGTTGCCAAGTCGGGCCAGCAAGCGATAACCACGTCCAACGCCAACTCCCAACAACAGCAACTCATGTCAGATAAAAGTATCGAAGCCCGTGTAAAGGACATCATCATCGATCAACTTGGCGTCAACGCCGATCAAGTCACCACCGAAGCCAAATTCGTCGAAGACCTCGGCGCTGACTCGCTCGACACCGTCGAACTGGTCATGGCCTTTGAAGAAGAATTCGACATCGAAGTGCCGGACGAAGAGGCTGAAAAACTCCAAGCCGTGGGCGACGTGGTCACCTACATCACCAGCCAACAAGCCTGATCCGGTAGGCTAACGCTTTTTGAAAGGGCGGGCTCCTCCATAGGTGTCCGCCCTTTTCTTTGCAATGCGCCCGATCCGGGCGACTCTCACCCGCCC
Source organism: Akkermansiaceae bacterium (assembly GCA_043735445.1). Classification (GTDB taxonomy): domain Bacteria; phylum Verrucomicrobiota; class Verrucomicrobiia; order Verrucomicrobiales; family Akkermansiaceae; genus Luteolibacter. The sequence goes on from JAYTEI010000190.1 coordinate 2,794, forward strand.
ATGCACTCGCAAGACGACATCCACTACGCGCTTGAAACGACCAAGGTACTCCGCGAGCCGGATCGCCGCATCGATACTTTTGGCGAGACACGCTTCGAGTTCCAGCTCATCAGCGAGCTGATGGACCGCACCGGAGAAGTTAGAATCCGCACCGGCGAAGTGGAGGCCATGCGCCCGCGCATTCTCCGTCCTTCGTCTTACATGGAGGTGGAGTTAGATGGCTTCGACGCTTCTGCCAGAGCACGCTTCGACAAGCTCGTGGAGAAGTTGCAAGCCGAGGGCAAGGATCTCGCGTTCCTGCAATATGGTTTCAAATTCAAGCGGGGCCAAGTCCACGAGGAAATCGTCCACGACACCATGGATGCCGTCCGTGAGCGAGTGTTAGAAGACATCCGCCGCACCGGTAATCCCGCTCGCGCCATCATCGAGGGCGTGGACGACGCGTGGGAAATTTCCATCCTCAAGTTCTCGTTTGAAATGATCCTGCGCTCCCATGAAATCAATGCCTTCGATTTCAAGCGCCGCGGCCTCATTTAAGCCCCCCGGAATTCGCCCATGAGCCTTTGGACGGTTTTCAAGCTGCTGGCCGCGCTCGGCGTCCTCGCCGTGATGGGATTCACCGGCATGTTAGCATGGCATGTCCTCATCTCCCCGCTTGGCGGCGTCTTCGAGAAAATCATCCCCAACCCCGCTGAAGTCGCCGGCAAACAGCCCGATGCTGAGTTCGCGAAAATGTTAGACTCGGCCGAGTTGCCCGACGTCGATCCCGGCGAGAAAGCGTTTCAACGTGCCCACGAACTGCTAGCTCTCGGCAAACTCGACGAAGCCCGCGAGAAGCTGACCACCATCGTCAACGTTTTCCCCACCTCACCTTCCGCGCCCGTCGCCCGCCGGATCGTCGGCGAGATGAACCTTGATGAAATCCTTTCCACCACCCACATGGAGGGCAAGAAAACCCACCTCGTCAGACGCGGGAATTCCTTCCTCAGCATCGCCGCCGAATACCACACCACGCTCGACATGATCATGCACCTCAACGGCATGATGGAACTCAAAAACATCCAGCCCGGCGAGGAACTCATCGTGATGCCGCTGGATTTCCGGCTGCTCATCGAGCCGCAACGCAAGTTGATCTCAGTCTGGGACGGTGGCCGGTTCATCCGCGAGTATCCCATCATCCACCTCGGCGTCACCGGCAAACTTCCGCCGGGAAAAACCAAGATTGCCTCGAAATTGGCCGAGTTCGGCGGCAAGCAAGTCGCCCCCCAATCCAAGGACTACCGCGCCGCAGAAAAGGTCATCCAAATCGCCAAACCCTCGCTCCAAATCCGCGGTGGCGGCGAGACCGCTGACCCAGCCGCGCACGGCATCGTCCTGCGCTCGGACGACATGGAGGAAATCAGCCTGCTCACCCGCGTCGGCAACGAAGTGGAGATCCGCTGAACGGAAATTTTGTCCCTGCTAGGCCGCGTTTGGCTTAACCTCGCTGCGAATGAGTTCGCCTTTTTTGCGATCCGTTTTCCTGAATTCATACTGCAACTGCAGCCGCATCCACAGTCCAGGTTCGATCCCGAAAAACAGGCTGAGCCGGATGTCGTTCTCCGCGGTGCAACGGCGCTTTCCTTTCTTCATTTCGGAAAGATGTGATTCTGGAATTCCGGTGGCCTCGGCGATTTCCCGCTGGAATTTCCCGGAATCCTCGATCGCTTCCTTGAGGGTTTCCGCGAAGTAGTTTTGAAGATTGCGCAAGGTTTTCATGATCAATGGTAGGCGGTGATTTGGACTTGGTGGGCGTTGCAATTCTCCCATTTGAAGATGATGCGCCACTGCTGGTTGATTCGAATGCTGTGATAGCCTTTCAAGTTTCCTGACAACGCCTCAACACGGTTTCCAGCGGGAATTCTCAATTGACCGATGTCGGTGGATTCATGGATTTGCACAAGTTTTCTTTCCGCCCGGTCTTGAATTTCCGCCGGGAATTTTTTGGACTGTTCCCCGTTGAAAATCCCTGCGGACTCTTTATCGCCAAAGCTCACGATCACCCGCAGGAAATTATCAAAATTGAGAATGGTGTCAACCCAGCGAATTATCAGTATTGAGAATTCGTTGCCGGCATCGCCCCATCTCCGCTCTTGCATCTTCCCCCCTGAATCCTGAATCTCTCGGCCCCGCACCATGCAGCTTCTCGAATTCGAAAAACCCGCCGCCGAACTCGAACGCGAAATCGAGAAACTCCGCACCAAGTCCGCGTCCCAAAACATCGACCTGTCCGCTGAGATTTCCATCATGGAAACCAAGCTCGCCGAGACCCGCGCCAGGATTTACAAAAACCTAACACCGTGGCAGCGCGTCCAGATCGCCCGCCACACGAACCGTCCGTTCATGCTCGACTACGTCTCCCTCGCCTTCACGGATTTCTGCGAACTCCACGGCGACCGTCACATCGGCGATGACGCTTCCATGCCTGGTGGATTCGCCCGCATCGGCGGCCGCCGGGTGGTCGTCATCGGCCATCAAAAGGGCCGCGATACCAAGGAAAACCTCAAGCGCAACTTCGGCAGCGCCCATCCCGAAGGCTACCGCAAGGCCATGCGGCTGATGAAAACCGCCGAGAAATTCGGCCTGCCTGTTATCACGATGATCGATACCCCCGGTGCCTTCCCCGGCATCGGCGCGGAGGAGCGCAACATCGCGGAAGCCATCGCTTACAACCTCCGCGAAATGATGCTGCTCAAGGTGCCGGTCATCGCAATCGTCCTCGGCGAAGGCGGCTCCGGCGGGGCGTTAGGCATCGGCGTGGCCGACCGCGTGATCCTGATGGAAAACGCCTACTACTCGGTGATCAGCCCGGAAGGTTGTGCCGCCATTTTGTGGAAACACCGTAAGCACGCGCCCGAAGCCGCCGAGGCCATGAAATTGGTCGCGCCCGATCTCCTAACACTCGGCCTGATCGACGACGTCATCGCCGAACCCACCGGCGGTGCCCATCACGATCACCAAGCCGCAGCCGACGCCTTTCGCGACAAGGTCATTTCCCATCTCGACGATCTATCAGCACTCTCCACCGCGCAACTCCTCGACGAGCGCTACGCGAAATTCCGCAGCTTCGGCGAGTGGCAGGGGAAATAATCATTTTTTAAAAACCAAACAAACATGGCCATCAAAGTCGGAGTCATCGGTGCGGGCGGAATGCTGCAATACCACGCGGCGGGCTTCCGCCAAGCAGGAGCTGAAATCGTCGCCGTCGCGGATCCCGCGCCCGGTGCCGCCGCCAAGGCCACCGGGAAATGGGGCATCGCGAATGCCTACGAGTCGGTCGATGCCATGCTCACTGAGTGCAAGGAGCTCGATGCCGTCAGCATCATCGTTCCTAACAAATTTCATGCTCCCCTCGCGCTCCAGTGCCTCAAGGCCGGCAAACATGTTTTCTGTGAGAAACCACCCGCGCTCAATGCCTCCGAAGTCGTAGAAATGATCACCGCCGCCGATGTCGCTGGCAAGATGCTGATGTTTAACTTCAACAACCGCGCCCGCCCCGAGTCGCAGGCAATGAAGTCATATTGCGACGACGGCACCGTCGGCACCATCAACTCCGCGCAGGCGAAATGGATCCGCCGCACCGGCATTCCCGGCTTCGGCGGTTGGTTCACCACCAAGGAACTATCAGGCGGCGGGCCGGTCATCGACCTGCTCCACATGATCGATCTCGCGCTCTATTTCATGGGCTACCCCGAGCCCGCCCATGTGCTGGCCAACACCTTCGACACCTTCATCACCGACAAGAATTTCAAAGGCCCGTGGGGCATTCCCGACCGCGCCGATGGCACGAACAACGTGGAGGCCGCCGCCCATGGCTTCGTCACCTTCAAGACCGGCCAAGTCCTAACACTCCAAGTTTCCTGGGCGGAAATGATCAAGCGCGAGAAAGTCTCGGTGGTCTTCCAAGGCACCAAAGCCGGAGGCAAAGTCGAGCGCCTGTTCGGCCGCGACGGACTCGATGAAACCGCCATCGACACCTGCGAACTCTACGTCCAGGAAAACGGCAACAGCGTCAACCGCACCATCGTCACGCCCGCCTGCGAGGACATGGGCCGCAGTGCCTCTGCTAGAAACTTCATCGAAGCCATCGAAGGCAAGGCCGAACCGCTCAACACGCCTGACCAAGCATTGCGCCTGATGCAGATCATCGACGCACTCTATCAGTCCGCGACCAGCGGCAAGCCGGTCTCTATCTGATCCTCTTCCATCCACGATCCCCAATCCCCTATCTCTTCCTAATGAATCGCAAACTACTCATGGGCATGGTTGGCGGCGGACGCGGTGCCTTCATCGGCGCTGTCCATCGCATGGCAGCCAACCTCGACGGCAAGATCGAACTCGTCGCCGGATGTTTTTCCTCAGACCCCGAGAAATCCAGACTCTCCGGTGAGGATTTTTTCCTCGATCCATCGCGGGTCTATTCCTCCTACGCGGAAATGGCCAAGGCCGAAGCTGCCCTGCCGTTAGGTGAGCGCATCGACTTCGTGACCATCGTCGCCCGCAACGATCTTCACTTCCCCGTCGCCAAGGCTTTCCTCGAAGCTGGCATCCACATCATTTGTGAAAAGCCGATGGCATTCTCCCTAGCAGAAGCCAAGGAGTTGAAGAAACTCGTCGATGCCAGCGGCCTCGTTTTCGCGCTGACCCATAACTACACCGGCTATCCGATGGTCAAGGAAGCCCGCGCGATGGTGAAAGCCGGCAAGCTCGGCCGCATCCTCAAGATCGTCGCCGAGTATCCGCAAGGCTATGCGATCAGTGCGCTAAAGGAACAAGCCGACGGCGCGATTTCTAACTGGCGGATGGACCCGAGCATCGCCGGGATTTCTAACTGCATCGGCGACATTGGTTCCCACGCGGAAAACCTGGCCCGCTACATCACCGGCCTCGAACTCGAACAAGTCGCCGCCGATCTCAATACCTTCATCCCCGGTCGTCCGCTCGACGACGATGGCAGCATGTTAGTCCGTTATGAAGGCGGCGCGCGCGGCGTGCTGTTCGCCTCGCAGATTTCCACTGGCGATGAGAACAACCTGAACATCCGCGTTTACGGGACGGATGCTTCGATTGAATGGCATCAGGAACATCCTAACGAACTGGTCGTGAAATTCGCCGCTGCCCCGCGCCAAATCTGGCGGCGTGGAAATAGCTACAACGGCCCTGAGGCCGCGAAATACACGCGACTGCCTTTCGGCCATCCGGAAGCATTCATCGAAGCGTTTGCCAACGTCTATCTGGCAGCGGCGGAAGCCATTGCCGATCATCTAGCGGGAACTTATCCACGGGCGGAAGGCTATGATTTTCCGACGGTCGATGACGGCGTGGAAGGCATGGCATTTATCGAAGCCGCAGTCGCATCGTCGAAGGCGAACGCGGCTTGGAAACCGGTGCATGGATCCTGACAAGGAGCGGCGGACTCCGATCCGCCGAAGCCCATGGCAAGCCAATGAAGTGCGGCTTGCCTCAGCTCATTGGCCACTCATGGGCTGGGCGATTCGGAGATCGCCCCTCCTTGGGGTGCTCCACCCAACCCCTTCACGATCACCGTCACATTGTGGCGCACCATCGCCACATACCCCACTCCGCCGGTGCCGTCGGCGATTAAAGGCTCGCCGAGACGGATGCCGGTGTCGTGCGTTAGAGTCGCCAGGATCTTGGGATTGGATTCCTTCTCGGGAAAAATCGCGGCGACGTGATTGCACTTCAGGTCCGCCACCAGTGCCGCCAGTTGCTTGGGATCGGGCATTTGCTCGCGGTTGAGTCCTTGCACCGGATGAGGCGTTAGACCGAAGTCCTTGCAGAAATAATTGAAGGCTGCATGGGCGGTGGCGAGGTGCCGCCGGTCGCGCGGGATCTTCGAGATCTCACGCCGTGTCCATTTCTCTAACTCGTCGAGCTGACCCCGGTAAACTTCCGCATTTTTCCTGAAATTGGCGGCATTCTCGGGAGACGCCGCCGCCAATGCTTCAGCAACGATACCGGTCGCCCGCCGGAAACGGTCGATCGAATGCCACCAATGCGGGTCGATCGCATGGGAGTGCCCTTCGTGATCATCATCTTCCCCTTCGAGAGCGGGCAACGAAGCGCCGACTTCAAGTAAGGTCGCGGTGTTAGCGATGATTGCCTTGAGCTTCGGCAGATAGCCTTCCAGCCCCATCCCGGCGACCAGATAGAGAGACGCTCCTTGGGCTTTTTTGAGGTCTTCGGGTTTCGGCTCGAAATGATGAGGGTCGGCGTTAGGCCCTATCAGATCGATCACCTCCACCTGCGTGCCTCCCACCTGGCGGGCGAGATCTCCCAGCAAGGGATGCAGCACGGCGACTTTTAACTCGGCCGCAGACAGCGGGAGCAAGCCAATAAACAGGGTGACTAGGAACTTACAAAACATCGCCGGAACGTGTCCGCATCCTCCGACTATGCAAGTGGATTGCGTTCACCTTGATTCTCCTTGCTCGGGCAATCAGTCCGCCGCTATCACTTGTTAGCGAAATTGATTGCTCTGAGTTTGCTCCTCCCGCTGACCGCGATAATCGCGGAGGCGTCCACGATTCTCCACACCGTCGATCCGCAACTTTACCGGGACGAGGCGGTGCTCTATCCGATGGTTGGCAAGGTGACTGGCTCGGGTTCCAACGGCTCGGGAGTGATGCTATCCGACCGCTGGGTGCTGACGGCAGGCCATATTTCTCGGGACAAAGCGGATGGAGGAGGAGTGTTCAACGTCGGCGGCGTCAACTACACCATCGCAAGCACGATCCTGCATCCGGGCTATTCGACTTTGGGGCCCTCTATCTCAAATGACATCGCGCTGCTTTATCTATCAGCGCCCGTTGCGGGTTTCAGCGGCGCGGAAATGTTCCGGTTCGACGAACCCGCGTCCATTCTCAGACGAGAAGCAACCTACGTGGGACACGGGTTCACCGGCAGCGGGCTGACAGGTGCGCAATCGACCATCGAGCTACGCGCCTTCACGAACCTGATCGAGTTTTACGGCGACCAATATGGCCTGACGACGACTTCGTTTGTCTCGGATTTCGACAATCCCACCGGCACCAGCAACCGCCAGGACTCCAACCCGGTTGCGACCCGGTTAGAGGGAGCCGTGGCCCCCGGCGACAGCGGCGGCGGAGTATTCGTGACGGTGGGCGGAGTGCGCTATCTGATAGGAATCAACAGCTACTCGGGAGCCGTTTCCCAAGCGACCAGCAATTCGCAGTACGGCGGCTTGAGCGGTGCGGTGGACTTGCCGCAATTTCACTCGTGGATTTTTGCGAACACCGGCATTTCGGCGGTGCCGGAACCAGGCGCATGGTGGCTCTGCTGCCTTGGGAGCTTGCTGGCATTGCGGCGCCGCCGGTGATTTTGAATCAGCCTGCGGTTTTGATTGCCAGCAGCGCAGCCAGCCCGAAGAGTTTCCCTGCCTTGAATCCTACGCACCCCGCATGAAAGTCGTCGCCATCGCTAACCAAAAAGGCGGCGTGGGTAAAACCACCACCGCGCTGAACCTGTCCGCCGCCCTTGCGCTACGTGGCCAACGGGTACTGCTCGTCGATCTCGATCCGCAAGCGAACTGCACCAGCGGCCTCGGCATCGAGCCACCGGACGGCTGCAGCATGTATCCGGTGTTGTTAGGCGACACCACGGTGGCCGAACAGATTTTACCGACCGGCCGTGAGAACCTCTCGATCGTCCCCTCGGAAATGGACCTCGCCGGGGTGGAAATCGAGCTGGCCCGCAGCGACGACCACCTCACCCGCTTGCGGACCATTCTCCAAGCGCTGAAGCCCAACGACCTTTTCGAATACTGCATCCTCGACACGCCGCCGTCGCTCGGCGTGCTGATGACCTCGGCCCTCGCCGCGGCGGATGAAATTCTAATCCCGCTCCAGTGCGAGTGGTTCGGGCTGGAGGGCTTGGCGAAGATCGTCCACGTCATCGACCAAATCCGCGGCTCGGACGCGAATCCGGGGATCAAACTCGAAGGCATTGTGATGACGATGTATGACGGACGGACGCTACTATCCCGGCAAGTGGTGGAAGAAGTTTCCAAGTTTTTCCCCGACCAGATGTATGCGACGATGATCCCGCGGACGATCCGGATCGGTGAAGCACCGAGCCACGGCAAGACGATTTTCGAACACGACGGCACCGGCTTGGGCGCGCTAGCCTACGGCAATATGGCGGACGAATTTCTGACTCGTCACGCGGCCGTCGGGCCGCTGCTTGCGACGCATTGATTGCCAAGCGCGTGGAACATCTGGCGGGACAGTGAGGAACACCGATTCCCGCTTGACCTCGGGGCGGCGAATGAAGACGTTCGCCCATTCTCTTGGAGGCATCCGGCCTCCCGCTTTGTTTTCGTTAGGTCAGCCGAGCGAAATGGAGAGGCATCCGGGTTCTGGAGAACTTCCGCAATTTTCACCACTCACACTTTCATTTTCAACACTATCCATGTTCAAAAAACTTTTTGGAAATCTGTTTTCCAATGATATCGGCATCGACCTAGGGACCGCGAACACACTGATCAACGTCAAAGACCACGGAATCGTTTTACGCGAGCCGTCGGTGGTGGCGGTCAGAGCGGGGACCAACGAGGTGCTCGCCGTGGGCGACGACGCCAAGCGCATGCTCGGCAGGACGCCGGGCAATATCGTCGCGATCCGGCCGTTGAAAGACGGCGTGATCGCGGACTTCGAAGTGACCGAGGCGATGCTCCGGCACTTCATCCGCAAGGTCAACAAGGGCCGCCGTTCGAACCCGCGGGTGCTCATCGCGATTCCTTCGGGGATCACCGAGGTCGAGCGCCGCGCCGTCCGCGAATCCGCCGAGCAGGCCGGTGCGCGCGAAGTTTATCTAATCGAAGAGCCGATGGCGGCGGCGATCGGCGTGGGGCTGCCGGTGCAAGAGGCGGCGGGAAATATGATCGTCGATATCGGCGGCGGCACGACCGAGGTCGCGCTGATTTCCCTTTCCGGCATCGTCTATGCCCGCAGCGTGCGCACTGCCGGCGACGAGCTGGATGAGGCGATCATCCAATACATGAAGCGGGCTTACAACCTGATGATCGGCGAACGGACCTCGGAAGATATTAAGATCCGGCTCGGCTCGGCAGCTCCCCTGCCCAAGGAAATGACCATGGAAGTAAAAGGCCGCGACCTCGTGGCTGGCCTTCCCAAAACCATCACCATCACCTCGCAGGAAATCCGCGAGGCGATGGCGGACCCGCTCAGCACCATCGTTGACGCCGTCCGCACGACTCTCGAACGCTGCCCGCCGGAACTCGCTGCCGACCTTGTCGATCGCGGGATCGTGCTGGCTGGCGGAGGTGCCTTGCTCAAAGGGCTTGACCGCCTTTTGCGCGAGGAAACCGGGCTACCGGTCCACATCGCCGAGGATCCCCTCAGCGCGGTGGCCGAAGGCACTGGCAAGGCGCTTCAGGAACTTTCCCTCCTGAAGCGGGTCACCAACTCCGACCGCTAATCGCGGACCCTTGGGCCCATTCCGGCCATGAAGCCGCTCAATCTCATCGCCTTGCTGCTCTTCCTCGGAGGGGCTGTGTGGGCCATCACGCATAGCGACCGGGCGGTGCGCGAGGTGCAGGATCTCTACTTTTCGGCGATGTCGCCGTTCTTGAAATCCGGCTCAAAAATGGAAACCCAAGCCCGCGCGTTTCTCAAGGAAACGCATCATTCCAAGGAGCTTGAAATCGAGCTGGAAACCATCCGCAGCGAGCTCGGATCGTTGCGGGTGAAAAATTCCCTCTACCGGGATTTGGAGCATGAAAACGACCGACTCCGGCACGCTTTGGACTACAAGAAGGCCACCCATTTCGACGTGGTGCCCGCGCAGGTGATCCGCCGCCAACCGACCACTTGGTGGCAAACCGTGGACATCGACGCTGGTGAGGAACGCGGGATCGGCGTGCAGCGTGCCGTGCTCTCTAACGAAGGTCTGGTCGGCAAGATCGACCGAGTTTACAACGGCCAGAATCGCTCGTCGGTGCTGTTGCTAACCGATGAGAAATGCCAGGTCTCCGCCCGCGTCGAAGGCTCCCCGGAAGTGGGGATTCTCAGCGGCCAGCGCGGGCGCTTCGATGGCAATCCCCTGCTCCGCTTGCGCTTTCTATCCACTGACGCCGCGCTCCGCCCGGGGCAGCGCGTCTTCACCACCGGCCGGGGAGGAATCTTCCAGTCTAACATTTTACTTGGAACCATCGAGTCCGTCGAAAAAGGCCCACTGGATTCCGAAGCTCTCGTCCGGCCCTCGGTGAACTTCGCGGATCTCGGCACGGTTTTCGTCGTGCTCTCCACCGATCCCTGACCCGTTCGTGATCCGTTATTCATTCATCACCATCTTGCTTCTGCTCGCCTCATTCGTGGTGCAGCAGTTCCTGCCCGCGTTCACGGGGATGCATCACTCGCGGATCTTGTTAGTGCAACTGGTCTTCTTGTGTGAGGCGGTGACGGTGGGGCAGCCGACGATGCTGCTGCTCGCTTTCATCGGCGGGTTTTTCTGGGATGCCCACTGTGCGCTTGGGCCGCAGGGCGGCGATCCAGAAGTTTATACCCAGCAGGTCGAGTCATTGCGTTTCGGTTACTCAATCTTTCTATTCGGGGCGATTGGCTTCTTGATGCAGGGCATCCAGCCGCTGTTCAAACAAGGGAAATGGCAGTTCTCCGCGCTGCTATCCGGCATCGCCATCTTTCTATATCTAGCAGCCGAGTATGCCATCATCAACTTCGTCCGCGGCGACTTCGTGCTCTCGAAAGCGACGCTTATGCAAATGCTGTTCACCTCGCTTCTCACGATGGTGTTTTCCCCGCTGGTGTTCTGGCTGTTATTCTGGATCGCAAGAGCCTGCGACCATTCCATCAACCCCGAAGCCGGCAAGAAACGCCGCCGTGCTTTCTAACGAGCCATGGAACCCAGCTACCGACTCCGACTCTATTTACTGACGGCCCTGGTGCTCGTCGGCTTCGGTGCGCTGCTGTCCCGCTTGCACGAGTTCCAAATCGTGCGGCGCGACGAGTTCCTCCAGCTCGTGCCGGGAAATCGCAGCGTCACCGTCCGCGAGCCTGGCATCCGTGGTGAGATCACCGACCGCAATGGCATCACCCTTGCCCGCAATCTCCGCAACTACGAGGTCTCATTCAACCTCGATGAAATCCGCCAAGCCTATCTAACGCAACATGACGACGACCCAACCATCCAGCGGCTGACCAAGGAGAAAGGGCTGCCGCGCAAGCGCTCGGAGAAGGACATTGATGCTATTGTTAAAGAAACCACTCTCAGCGTCCTCAACAGTCCGAAGCTCGCACTATTCAAGCCCTACAATGCGAATGATCTCAACGTCCATTTCCGCACCCACGGCGGACTCATCCCGTTTAGTTATCGCTCGGATCTATCATTCGAGGAGTTCGCAAAATTCGCCGAGCACAATCTGGATTTGCCCGGAGTCTATCTGAGTCTCCGCCCGCAGCGGGAATATCCCTACGGAGCCCTCGCCAGCCACGTCCTCGGCTATTTGAAAAAGTGGGAAAAAGGCGATGTCCCGGAGAGTGCGATGCGTAAGTTCGACCACTACATCGGCGATGACAAAGGCATCGCCGGAGTGGAAGCTTCGATGGATGCCATTCTGCTAGGGCCAGAAGGACAGAAGACCATCGTGAAGGACGAGAAGGGCCGCACCATCCGAATGTCCGACTATACCAAGCCCGGCATCGGGGCGAAGCTCAAGCTCACGATCGATGCGGGTGCGCAGTATCTATTAGAAACCACACTCCGCCTCGCGGGTCGCTCGGCGGGCGTGGTGATGGACGTGAACACAGGCGAGGTGCTAGCCATGGCCTCCGTGCCCGACTTTAATCCTAACGATTTCTTTCCCAGCATCTCGAAGGCAAACTTGGAAGCCTACAATCATAATAAACTTTCCCCACTGTCGAACCGCGCCATCTCGCAGTTTGCGCCGGGTTCCACGATGAAGATCCCCACCGCCCTATCTGCGGCGTTGGCGGGCAAGGCTAACAGCCGTTACTCCTGCAATGGGTATGTCAGTTATGGCAGCGCACAAGTGAAGTGCTGGATCTTCCGGCAGCACGGGGGAACCCATGGTGGCCAGAATCTATCCGAGGCGATCCAGCATTCCTGCAATCCCTATTTCAACATCCTCGCTAATACCATTGGCAAGGAAGCCATGGTCGAGGGTTGCTCGATGGTAAACATCGGCAAGCGCACCGGAATTGAGCTTCCATCGGAAAACCCGGGCATGTTACCAGGCAGCCGCATGTGGCGTGCCACCTATCCCAACGCGGCGATGACGGGACATGAAATCGCTATGCTATCTATCGGCCAAGGGACGTCGATGGCGACTCCCTTGCAAATCTGTGCCGTCACGGCCTGCGTCGCCAATGGTGGTAAATACTATCAGCCGCGGATTGTTAAGCAAGCGGTGTCAGAAGATGGAAAAATCGTGGTTGAAGATATACCTAAACTCCAAGTGGATATCATACAGGCCGGCATCAAGCCCAGCGACCTCGAACTTATTCGCAAAGGCATGTGGATGTCCACGAACTTACCCGGCGGAACCTCAGGCAAAGTCAAACTTGCCAATATAGCCGTCGCCTCAAAAAGCGGCACTGCGCAGTGTTCAGACAATGGTAAACTCTCGAACAACTCGTGGGTCATGAGTTTCGCGCCTTATGATAATCCGAAGTATGCCATTTGCATCCTCGTCCAAAACGGTGGCTCAGGCGGCGGTGTCTGCGGCCCGTTGGTGAACCTCGTTTATCGAGGTTTATTCGCCCGCGACATTAAGGGAATCCGGCTGCCAGTGAAACCAATGACTAAGGTCTTGGGCAATACCGACCGCATTGAAAAGTCCATCGAGATTTCTCCTGAAATGATCGCTGCGGTCGAGGCTGGCGATACCGAACCCGCGCTGGATGCCATCATCGCAGCCGCCACCGCCACCCAAGTCACCCCGGTCGAGGAACCCTCCGGTGAGACCGGCGAGGAAGCCGGCGACGTCGCCGCCGAAATACCAGTCGTCCCCTCCACCGCTGATTCTCCCACCCCGACCATCACCCCCGAGGTCGATGCTGAAGGTTCGGAGATCCCCAAAGCCGTTCCCGTTAAAGAACCCTAAATTTTACCCATAACTAACCACAACCTCTAACTTCCTTACTCCTATCAACATGATTCAACATATCAAAAGACTCCTCGGCCTCGGCAAACCGGACCCGTCGCGAGGCAATTCCATCGTCGTCAACGTCGAGAGACTCGAACGCCGCGTCGCCCTGCTAGAAGATGGCGTGCTCGAAGAATACACCGTCGAGCGCGAGGGCGACCAGAACATCGTCGGCGGCATTTTCAAGGGCCGCGTCAAAAACATCGAGGGCGGACTCAAGGCGATGTTTGTGGACATCGGTCTCGACAAGAACGCGTTCCTGCACTTCTGGGACGCCATCCCCGCCGCGCTCGATGGCGGACTTGAAGAGATCCAGCGCGAGGGCAAAAAGAAGCAGCCACAGCGCAAGATCACTTCCAAGGACATCCCGGACATCTATCCGATCGGATCGGAAATCGTGATCCAAGTTTCCAAAGGCCCGATCGGCACCAAGGGCCCGCGGGTCACGACGAACATTTCCCTCGCCGGCCGCTACCTGGTGCTCATGCCCTTCACCGAGCAGTTCGGGATTTCCCGCAAGATCGAGGATCCCAAGGAGCGCGCCCGCCTGCGCAAGATCGTCCAGAAACTCGCGGTCCCCGAAGGCATGGGCATCATCATGCGGACCATCGCCCAAGGCACCCGCGCCCGCCATTTCGTCCGCGATCTTCACATGCTGCTCGAACAATGGGACGAGATCGAAGCGCGCCGCGTGAACAACGCCGCGCCCGCTTGCATCTTCCAGGAGCCCGGCCTGATCGAGCGCACCGCCCGCGATTTCCTAACCG
>JAYTEI010000191.1:0-7668 GCA_043735445.1 Akkermansiaceae bacterium
GACGAGCCAATTCTCTCACCGCTGTTGAGAGAACTGCCGTGGTCCTCGAATCTTCATATCCTCAGCCGCTCCAAGCGGCCCGAAGAGCGGGAATTCTACCTCAGAATGGCCAGTCAAAACCACTGGCAGGTCCGCGAAGTGGCCCGTCAAATGGATGCCGCGCTTTTCGAACGCTCTCTTCTCCATCCGCCAAAACTCTCAACCGTGTTGAGAGAATTGCATCCGCAGGCTGCGGAGTTCTTCAAAGACATCTACTCACTCGAATTCCTCGGTCTGCCCGCCGAACACTCCGAGGCCGATCTCCACGGCGCACTGTTGCGGAATCTGGGCCGCTTCATCACCGAGCTGGGCCGCGATTTCTGCTTCATCGGTTCCGAGCATCCCATCCAAGTCGGGGCGCAGGATTTCGCTCTCGACCTGCTCTTTTTCCATCGTGGCCTGAACTGCCTCGTCGCCATCGAACTCAAGGTCCGCGAGTTCCGCCCGGAAGATCTCGGCAAACTCAACTTCTACCTCGAAGCGCTTGATCGTGACCATCGCAAGGCTCACGAAGGCCCCGCCATCGGCCTGCTTCTCTGCGCCACCAAAGATGAAGAAGTCGTCGAGTATGCACTCAGCCGTTCCCTCTCTCCCGCCATGATCGCCGAGTATGAAACCCTGCTCCCCGACAAAGCCCTGCTCCGTGCCAAACTTCACGAGTTCTACCAACTTTGCGCTCCAATCGACGCCAGCGCAGCCCCTGTCCCACTATCCAACCCGAAACGGAAGAGGAAAGAACACCAGCCATGACCTACCAGCCTCTTTTCTGCTCACTGATCACTCCAACCTCTTCCTCCACATTTCAGCATCTCAGATTTTCAGCATTTACCCCGCATGCTTTTACCCCATGTTCCTCCTCAACGAAAACCCCGTCCACACCCTTCCCCTGTATTTATCCCACCCCAATCGCTACACTCTCAAGATCCGCCCAAACATTCCGATTCGCCACGAAGCTTGATCCCAGCCAGATGTCCACCCGCTTTTTTACCAACGATAACAGCAACACGCTGCTCAAGAAATTCGAGGGTATCTTCGAACACAACCCTGACCTCGCCCGTTTCGACGCCTTGGTCGGCTATCTCCGTGCGTCGGGCTATTTCGCCATTCGCCCGAAACTCGTCAATGTCCCGGTGGTCCGCATTCTGGTCGGCATCAACGTCGATAACATCGTCGAGGAATATCACAAAAAGGGGCAGCTTTTCCTCGCGGACGCCGGCAAGGCGCTCAAGGAATTCCGCAGCGCGCTCGCTGCCGACATCCAGAACGCCCACTATTCCCGGGAGGTGGAAACCGGCATCCTGCAATTCGTCGAGGATGTGGTTACGAAAAAGGTCGAAATCAAGGCCCACCCCACGAAACGACTCCACGCGAAAATCTACATTTTCCTGCCCGAGGGCTTCAACGAACACAAACCCGGTCACGTCATTACCGGGTCATCAAACCTCACCGCCTCAGGTCTTGGAGCCCAAAAGGACGATCAGACATACGAATTCAACGCCCTGAGCCACGACTACGACGACGTAAAATTTGCCGCCGATGAGTTTGAAAAACTTTGGGGCGAATCCGTCCATGTCCTTCCTAAGGAGATTACCGAAGTCACGAATAACAGCTTCCTCCGTGACGATCTCACACCATTCGAGCTCTATTACAAGCTGCTCATCGAATACTTCGGCCCTGCCATCGAATATGATCCGAACAGCGAGACCGACTTGCCCGATGGCTTTATGCGTCTCGCCTATCAGATGGATGCAGTCACACAGGGCTTCCTTCTTCTCCAGAAACACGGCGGCTTTTTCCTGGCGGATGTCGTCGGCCTTGGGAAAACGATCATCGCCATTCTCATCGCCAAGAAGTTTTTCTATCACAATGGCTTCCCGGGCCACCTCTCCGAAACCTTGGTCATTGTCCCACCGGCGCTGAAGGATGGCTGGCTCACCACCATCGAGAAATTCGAGTTGAAGGGTGTCAAAGTCGTCAGCAACGGCAGTCTCCACAAAATCACCAACGCCAAGAAATACGATCTTGTGATCGTGGATGAGGCTCACAAGTTCCGCAACGACACCGCCGCCTCCTACGACGAACTTCAGCGGATTTGCAAAACCCGGACCACCCGTCGCTTTCCGGACGGCAGCTTTTATCGCAAACGCGTCATCCTCGTCTCCGCCACGCCACTGAACAACCGGCCCAACGACATCAAGAACCAGCTTCTGTTGTTCCAAGACGGCAAAGATTCCACCCTTGAGGTTCCTAACCTCCAACGCTTCTTTGCCAATCGCCAGAAAGAGTTCCAGAAAGCACTCAAGGATCTTTCTCCCGAAGATGCCCGCGCCGAAATCCAGCGGATCTATGAACTGATCCGCATCAAGATTGTCACGGAGGTCACCATTCGCCGCACACGCACCGACCTGCGGGACCACGAGGACTATAGTAAGGATCTCGATGCTCAGGGGATCAGCTTCCCGAAGGTGAAGCCTCCACACAAGATCCTCTATCCTCTGAGTCCGGAGATGGACCAGCTCTACGACGAAACCCTTGCCGATCTGGACAAAGGCCTTACCTACAACCGCTATCGCGCCATCGGAGCCTTGGTCCCAGAGAAGCGGATCAAGTATCAGCAAGCCGAGCAGATTTCATCACAGCTCGCCCGCATCATGCGGACGCTGCTGCTGAAGCGGCTCGACAGCTCTTTCCATGCGTTCACCCGTTCCTTGGGCCGCTTTCGGGACAATACTCAGGCGATGGTCACCATGTTTGATCGCGGTAAGATTTACATTGCCCCGAGTCTGAACGTCTCCGAATACATCATCGAGGATCGCGAGGATGAGCTGGTGGAACTGATTCTCGCGACCCAGGGAGACGATGCGACGCTCCAGATTTGCACTCCCGAGGACTTCGAGCCCAACTTCCTCCCAGGTTTGAAAAAAGACCTCGAAATCCTCAACGATCTCGCAGCGCGGTGGGGAGCGGTGAAGGAGGATCCGAAACTCGACGAATTCGTTCATCGTCTCAAAACCGAACTGTTGTCCCCGGAGGTCAATCACTCCGCCGCCACTCACGGGAAACCGAAGCTCGTGGTTTTCTCCGAGTCCAAGGAAACCACCGATTACCTGGTGAAGCAGCTCCATCTCCGTGGATTCGAAAAAATCCTCACCATTGATTCGAGCACGCGCAAGGACCGGATGCCGAAGGTAAGGGCCAACTTTGATGCCAATGTTCCGCTCACCGAACAGTTGGATGACTACGAAATCATCATCTCCACAGAGGTGCTCGCCGAGGGCGTGAATCTGCATCGCGCCAATGTCATCCTGAATTATGACACGCCTTGGAACTCCACCCGCCTCATGCAGCGGATTGGCCGAATCAACCGGATCGGCACCACCGCCGCCGAGATTCACATCTACAATTTTTTCCCCACCGCCAAGGTTGATGCGGACATCGACCTAAAGAAGAAGGCACTCGTTAAACTCCAGGCATTCCACTCCGCCCTGGGCGAGGACAGCCAGATCTACTCGACCGATGAGGAAGTGGATAATTTCGGCCTCTTCGACAAGGAAATGGAGGAGGAAAAGGATGAGTCGCTTGCCCTGCTGATGGAGCTCCGAAAATTCCGACAACAGAACCCGGAACGCTTCCGGGAAATCCGCAACCTTCCGCTTCGCGCCCGAGTCGGTCGGAAAGACAAACTCCGCGATGAGACCACGATCAGCTTCGTCCGAAACCGCCGCCGGGATGGTTTCTATTACGTCCACTCGGACAAAACCGTCGAAGAACTTTCATTCGTTGAAGCCGCACGAATTTTCCATGCGAACGCCAAGGAAAAGAGCGTTCCCTTGCCTGAATGCCATCACGATCAAGTGAATGCCGCGGTCGGTCATTACCATGAAACGCTCAAATCTGAAGCGGTTCGCGATCAGATCGTGGACAATCAGATCGGCCCAAACGAGCGCAAGGCTCTCCAGTTCCTCAACATCTTCATCGCCCACCCGACACTTGCTTCCCCCGAGGAGAAGACTCACCTCAAACATGCCCAAATCGCCGTGCGCAAAGCGGCCTTCGGCAAACTCCAACGCGATTTGGTGAAGCTGGAAAAGGCGCAGAAAAAAGCCCCGCTCAAGCCTGCCGCCCTGCTCGACAAAATCTTGGAAATCATCGGCCGCTACGATTTCTCCAGCTACGACGGCGAGTCCGCAGAAGATCTGAACGCCGGCCTCTCCGCCACAGATCTTGAACCTGTCATCATCCTTTCCGAGTCTTTCTCCCATCCGGACATCGATGCCTCCGCACGAAAACGTCCTTGAACCCGCGCCCTTTTCGTCCGAATGTCAGCCCATGAACTTAGCGAGCCAACTCCGGATATCCCGCTTGAAACATCCGCTGACGAGCTACGACGCCGCTGTGAGGCAGTTGCGTGTTTTCAGGGAGGTTCTACCTATTTCCTCGAGGAACTCGGAATCTTCCGAAGCTATGCACGGGAAAAAGGCCTCTATCTCGCCTGCCCGCCGCCGGTTCTGAGTCGGCCTCCCGACGAAGAGGGAAATGAGCATCAAGTCTGGTTCGACCTCGAGTCCCGCACCTACCTCAAGGCCACTTGGCCGGACTTCTTCGGCATGCTGGTGATCCACCGGCACGATGAGGATGCCAAGGCATCACCCATCGCGTATCTGGAGCGGTGGCATCTACACAACGAACTCTTTGGGGATCGGGTGGAATTTCTTGGCGCTTTGGAAACGGAGGGGCAAATGCGCCTGCTGATCCGCCAGCCCGCCATCACCGGCGTGCCCGCCACCGTGGAGCAAATCGGAGCGTTTTTCACCGGAAATGGCTGGCTTCGTTTTGCCGTGGAGGGTGAAACGGCCTTCTTCGACCCGGAAAGGAACGTCGTGATTTCTGATACGCATCGGGGAAACATCATCCTCATGGACGATGGACTGCTCGCTCCCATCGATCTCCGGGTCCAAGCGCTCTCCGGTGCTTTACTCGATACCGTCGTAAAACTTTGCCAATCCGCCTGACCCATGTCCGACACCCCACCTCTCCAAAAGCGCCTCCATCAGCCCTACCAACTCGCCAGATGGCAGCAGATCCTCCACGAGATTTTCCCCGATGGTTCGCTGAAACTCTTCGCCACCCCACAGCCACTCTCCACCTCCCAAGAATTCGTCAGGGGCACCCGCCAGCTCGGAACCATCAATCTGCCTGATGGAAACACCATCGCCTTGCTGGAAGTCGAGACCACCAGTCAGGTGAAGCTCGCACGCAACCGCGTGGGATTGCGGAATTTCGTTTCGAATTTCATCGATGAAGCCGGAGCTTCCGCCGTCCTTGCTGTTTTCCACCAGGAAAAATCCAACGACTGGAGGCTCACCTACGCCGCCCGCCAAACGATCATCGACGAGGACACCTTCGAGATCAATACGGTGGAAACCGCGCCCCGCCGCTTCACTTTTCTACTGGGGCAGGGGGAGCCTTGCCGCACGGCTGCCGAGCGGCTCGCCGAGGTATTGAAGAGGGGCAACAACCTCACTTTGCTCGATGTCGAAAAAGCATTCTCCGTCGAAGCGCTTTCCAAGGAGTTCTTCGCGAAATACAACGAACATTATGACAGGTTCCTCGCCGAGTTGACGCGTCCCGAACGGATCTCCGACACCCGCGCCCGTTTCTGCATCCCACTCCGCGACTCGGAAGAAGCTCAGGTCAAAGAGGACAAGCCGATTCGCGATTTTGCCAAGAAACTGCTCGGTCGCCTGATCTTTCTTCACTTCCTTCAGAAAAAAGGCTGGATGCACGTCACAGCAAGGGAGGTGGATTGGTCCTCCGGTGACAGGGATTTCCTGAATACCTACTACCTTCTCGCGGAAAGTTACGGCCAGGCGGATTCCTTCCACTCCCTCTATCTCGCGCCACTTTTCTTCGAGGCGCTCAATACGAAGCGGAAAGATGATCTCTTCACGCTGTCCCTGCCCGGAGGGAAATCCTTCACCTCCCGCATGCCATATCTGAATGGCGGCCTGTTCGACCCCGAGCCGGAGCCCCTGCGCAAGCTCGATCTCCCCCCGCGGCTTTTCGCAGATCTGTTTGCCTTCTTTGCCGAATACAACTTCACCATCGACGAGAACGATCCCGAGGACCACGAGGTCGGCATTGATCCGGAGATGCTCGGTCACATCTTTGAAAACCTGCTGGAAGACAACAAGGACAAGGGTGCCTACTACACGCCCAAGGTCATCGTCTCCTACATGTGCCGCCAGTCACTGCTGCGCTATCTGGAGCGCCATCTTGGAAAGAACGATAACCTCACCCGCCTGTGCGAGCTGCACGATCCCGGAGACCTTCGAGAGAAGAAAAACTGGTGCGCGGTGAACGCCAAGAAGATCGCAGACTGGTTGGAGAAAGTGAAAATCTGCGATCCAGCCATCGGTTCAGGAGCCTTTCCCATCGGCATGCTCAATGAGATCGTCCATCTCCGCACCTTGCTCAACCATGAGCTGAACGATCCCGCCGAACGCGCCAAGCTCAAGAAATCCGTCATCCAAAATTCCATCCACGGCGTTGATCTGGATTCCGGTGCGGTGGACATCGCTCGCCTGCGATTTTGGTTGGCGCTGGTGGTGGATGAGGAAGAACCCAGCCCCCTGCCGAACCTCGACTACAAAATCATGCAGGGGAATTCCCTGCTTGAGTCCTTCCGTGGTGTGGATCTCTCTACGCTCCACAGTGGTGACGCTAAGAAGGTCGTCAAATTGCCACTCGGAATCAATGCTCTGAGCCAATCCGAATTGGAAATTTTTACCGATGCCCAACAAGAATTCCACGAAACACGCACCGCCAAACAGCGCGAACTCGAGGAAGCGATGCGCGTCTATTTCACTCCACTCACGCCGGAGCGGAAAGCGGAGCTGCGCGGCGTGATCGACAGGAAAGTCATCGATCACATCCGCCACTACTTCGAAGTCACCATCGGAGAACTACACCTTGAGCACAAGCAGACCGAAGTCGATTGGAAGGAAAAACGCCGCCGCGCTCCAAAGTGGAATCCACCTTCTGCGGCGATCAAGCGCCATGAGAAACTGGCCGCCCGCATCGCATCGCTCACCGATTCCCTCACCAAGCTGAACGCCCTCCAGCACCAGGCGGAACGCCCCTTCTTCCTCTGGCATTTGCTTTTCCAGGATGTTTTTGAAAACGGCGGCTTCGACATTGTCATCGCCAATCCTCCCTACGTCCGCCACGAACTGATCAAGGAGCAGAAGCCTTTGCTGGAAGCGGAAGGTTATGAGACCTACACCGGCACCTCCGATCTCTTCGTCTATTTCTATGAGCGCGCGATCCAGCTCCTCAAACCGAACGGCGTGCTGACCTTCATTACCTCGAACAAGTTCTATCGCGCTGGCTATGGTGAACAGCTGCGTGTCCATCTCGCAGAATCCCTCACTCTTCACACGCTAATCGACTTCCGCGACGCGCCCATCTTCAACGGTGTCATCGCCTACGCCTCCATCCTGATCGGCCAGAAGGAAAAAGCCCCGGCGGACCATCAGGTCGCCGCCCTGCCCTGGGATCAGCAGAAACCCGCCGCCGCCCTGCCAGTGGAGATCGCCAAAGCTTTCCCCGTTGCCCAATCCTCCCTTA
>JAYTEI010000192.1:0-3478 GCA_043735445.1 Akkermansiaceae bacterium
GGGCGTTTCCAATCGAGTGGATCGACCGACCACAAAATAATCGGGTAACCGAACTCGGCGTTGACCCACTCGCGCTGGCGCTGGAGCAGCCCGCCGTAGGGAGGGCGCATGGTGCGGGGTGGTGCGCTGCAAGCATTCACCACGGCATCGTGGCAACGTCGCAGATCTGCGCGGACTTCGGCGTCGCCGAGCTTGCTGAGCAGGCGGTGAGTGTGCGAGTGATTGCCGATTTCATGGCCTTCCGCGACGGTGCGGCGGACCACGCCCGGATAGAGATTTACGCTCTGGCCGATGACGTAAAAGGTGGCCTTGATGTTGCGGGCGCGCAGCATGTCGAGCAGCCGCGGGGTGTTCTGCGGGTGCGGGCCGTCGTCGAAGGTCATCGCGAGGTAGTTGCCGGAAACCAGCACACGGGAGAAGGAAATGCCCGAGCCCTTGGAGAAATCCGAGCCGAGCGCCATGTCGGGATTGCGCGGGACCGGACCGTGGACCGGCGGGGTGCGGTAGGCGGTGTTAGAGGTGGTCTTGATGGCAGCCGCGTTCGGGTTGGTAGGCCTGAGCCTAGGCGGCAATGGGGCGGCGGCGGCGCAACTGGAAAGCGCGGCGGTCCCTAGCAGGAAGCCGCGGCGAGTGAGTTTGGCCGCTGCCGACTCATCCTCGGAGGCGGCATGGAGGGAGGCGTTGAGAAACTTGTAGCCGAGGGTGTGAAGGGGATTTTCCATAGGGAGAAAGGGTGCTGAGAAGCTTCGGAGAAGTTACGGAATTCGGTTTTTATGTCACGCCTCGTTTTCGGCGAAGGTCGTGCCTTGGTTGAGCGCGTGGACGATTCCGCCGCCGGGCGAATGAAATTGATAAGACCTCCGCAAAGTTTCGCCGAGATACGCCTTGGCGGTTTCCACCGCGCGGGGCAGCGACTCGCCCATCGCTAACAGCGCGGCGATCGCGGCGGATAAGGTGCAACCGGTGCCATGCGAACCGGCAACGGGAATTCTAGCAGCGCTGAAACGATGGACTTCACCCTGATCGACGAGCAGATCCACGCAGTGAGGGCCGTCGAGATGGCCGCCCTTCAACAGCACGGCGGTGCCAACTATTTCCGCTAGCCGCCGGGCGGCGGATTCGAGCGAGGTTTCATCCACGATGCGCTCGCCGAGCAGGACTTCCGCCTCCGGCAAATTCGGCGTGATCACACGGGCAAGCGGCAACAACAACTCGCGGTAAGCCGCCACCGCATCTGGCTCTAACAACGACGCGCCGGTGGAGGCGATCATCACCGGATCTACCACGAGTTGGACGTGCGGATAGGCCCGCAATATTTCCGCAACAGCGGCAACATGGGCGGCGGAAAACAGCATCCCTGTTTTCACCGCCGCCACCGGGAAGCTCTCCAGCAGCAGGGAGACCTGGTCGCGTACAACGTCCAGCGGCACCGGATGCACCGCGCGGACGACGTTCGCCGTTTCCGAAACCACGCAGGTTACCGCCGTTAGCCCGTGGACGCGGAAATGTTGGAACGTTTTCAAATCCGCCTGGATCCCGGCCCCGGCAGAACAATCCGAGCCAGCGATGGTGAGGGCGGCGGGAGGGAAGTGGGGCATGGGTTTTTGATAGCGGACCCTAGGCAGGGGGCAAGACAAGTAGTCGTGGACTTCAGTCCGCTGTTTTGACGATTGGGGCGATGAGAAACTACGGACTGAAGTCCTTGACTACGTTCTTTCGTGCTTGGCAGCTCCCGCAACTCACAGAAAGATCGGCGTCATGGCAGGAGTGATCCGGGAATTTGAAGGGCTGCGGGTGAAGGTGGACGACGTGATCTACATGCCGAGCCTCGACGCGCCGCAGGAAAAGCCGCATCCGTTCGTTTATTTCATCTCGATCCACAATGACTCGCCGGTGCCAGTGACGATCCGCGGCAGGAAATGGGTGGTGCAGGAGGACGAGGGGGAAATCTCCGTGGTGGAGGGCGACGGGATTGTCGGTCAAACACCGGTGATCGAACCGGGAGGACATTTTTCTTATAACAGCTACCACGTCGTGGCGCGGGGGGCGAAGGTGTCCGGCGCGTTCTTCGGCGAGACGGCGACGGGCGACTGGGTGTTCTCGCGGATTCCGGAGTTCCGGCTGGAAGTGCCGGGGTGGGCTTGAGGATCTATGACAGATGATAAATGACAGATGATCGATGAGTGGAAGAACTCGTAGATCATCGATCTTAGCTCATCTTTCATAGATCCTCTTCTCTTCAGAAAAGGACTGCATCCACGGGGATGTCGTGGGGTTCGGGGAATGTGTTAGGGACGAGTTGAAAATCGAAGCAAATGCCGATCTTGAGCGCGCCGGGGCGGGCTTGGGCGAGGAGCCGGTCATAGAATCCACGACCGCGGCCGAGGCGTCCGCCGCTTGTGTCGAAGGCGAGGCCGGGACAGATGAAGGCGTCGATTTCCTGGAGGGGGACTTCAGGGGATTCGTGGTGAGGTTCGAGGATGCCGAACGCTCCGGGGCGGTGGTCGTCGCCGGAGTGGAAAGTGAGGTGGTGGCCGCTGACTTTCGGATAGACCCACGTTAGGTCGGGGCGGGCGCGGATGACTGCGGAGAGATCCACCTCGCCGGGGAGCGGTGAATAGATGGCGATGGTGCGTAGGGCGGGGTAGGCGCGCAGCCATTTTTCCAAGGCGGCGCAGGCCGGGGCGGAGCTGCCGCAATAATCACGCAACGACCGCCGCATGGATTCGCGGAGCTGGGATTTGCCAGGAGTTGATTCGGGAATTGCCACTTGCCAACAATCGGACTTCTCCCATCCTTAGCGCTGATGATGCGTTTTTGGCAAGTAGCGGCATTTTTTTATGCCATGGCGTCGGTTCTCGGGGCGCAGGAAACGGCGAAATCGTTCCCGTGGGACGCGCCGAAAGTGGTGACCAGCGTGTTCACCCAAGATCTGGGAATGCTGGATTCCGAGCGCGAAGAATACGCCACCAACTTGGCGACGATTGCCTCTAACCACCTGGCCACGGCCAAGGCATCGCCCGCATCCCTGGCGGACGCGCGGCGGATGTTAGCCTTGGCGCTCCAGCTTTCCCCGCGCAACAAGCGGGCGGTGGTGGTGAATTTTCAGCTCACGAAAGGCGTGCTGCCAGAAATCACCGAGGGCAATTACAGCCCGCCGGTGTTCGCCCGGCTGATTCTAACGCGTGGCCAACTCCTCGCCAAACAAGGCGGCGAGGAAAACCAAAAGCTGGCCCGCTATTTCATCCAACTCGCCGCCGAGCTGGACCCGAAAAACGAAGATGCCGTGTATGCCAGCGAGGTCCAGAGGCTGGATCGTGGCGCGGTGGATTGGTCGGCCGTCACCGATGCCGAAGGGAAGAAACATTGACCTGATATTTCCACCATGCCCGCCGAAATCGAACGCAAATTCCTCGTCGCCGATGATTCGTGGCGGGACGGAACGCCGGGCGTTAGAATCGCCCAAGGCTACCTTTCG
>JAYTEI010000193.1:0-1474 GCA_043735445.1 Akkermansiaceae bacterium
GCCGTTGAACCCGGCGGGGATGCCAAATTGCAGATGCACATTCGTCCCGTCGAAGTTCGCCGTCACGCTCACCCCGCTGCCCGGTGCCAGCGTGCTCACCCCATCCACCACCACCCCGGCAAACGGCGGCCCCTGCGGCCCCGGCGGCCCCACGAGCGTGGCATCCATGATCTCTTTGAGCGCATTGAACTGCGCACGCACGACCTCCGCCTTCAGTTCCGAATGGTCGGCAGGCTGGGCGGGGTCGTAGGGCATGGTTCCTTTTCGAAGATTTGACTCCTCACCCTATTTCCCAGGATTTCCACGCTTCCGGCGCGCAGAAATAGCCAGCGCCGCGGCCAAAATGGCGGCGCTCGCAGCGGCGAGGTAATACAGGGCATTGGAGGAATGTGCATCCTCTGCTGCTAACACGGGTGCGGGCGCTGGCTTTGGCGTCGTTGCCATGGGCATCGGTGTGGGTTGTTTTGGCCTTCTGTTCTTCAGAGGGGGAAGGCCCGCTTTGCGACGGCTTTCATCTCTCACTTCAAAGAAACTAGGAATGGGGCGACCCGGTTTTACTGCTTTGTAGTCTTCCTGCTCGAAATGGATCTTGTTTTCCTTCCACCAGTGCTGCAATTCGCCGCGTTCCCCCACAGGATCGGGAACCTTCTCTCGCCGCGCCCAGCTTGTGACATCGCCGGTGAATGCAGGTGAATCCGAGAGAATCTGGAATATCACATGGGTGACCATGAAAGAAAGCGGAGCAGTGATCACATCCGTCCCACTTTCAGAATAGGGCTCCTGACTAAATGCATACGGAGCAAGATACTCGATCGCTATCGGGCTGCCTGATGCACCTAATCCTGTGTCGAGATACTGTGCATCAGCCACCATCTTCTGAACTTCAGTCTTGGTCAGTTCTCGATCCCCCAACCACAGTCTTATCGAATCCCCATTGTGAAACGAATCTGGTGGCCCCCATTTTCCAGCGAATAACCGCTTATTGAACTCGCTTAGGGAATCGCTGATTTAATCCACGGAAGGCACGGAAGGACACGGAAAGGGTGTTGTAGGCGTTAGTCTCCGGGCAGAAAAATCACTTTCTGTGTTCTTCCGTGCCTTCCGTGGACATCACCTCGCTTTATTCAGCGCTTCCTTAGCCGGCATCGCGCCCGCATGTTCTCACCGGCTAAAGCCGTGGACTACTTTTCAAGGCCGCGCACAGTTCGTCCGGTTTATTGGGAGAAATGGTATTACACGGTCCAATTGCCCGAATGCTTCTCCAACGCCAACGGCGTTTCATCCTTCAGCCCAGGGTTGCGCGCTGCGCGCTACCCTGGGTGCCCGGAAAAAACGGGACTAACCCTGAAAGGGTTTCATCCTCCGGCGCACCGGCACGAGGGATGCAATCCTTTCAGGGTTGGTCCCATTTTTTCCTCCGACCCAGGGTAGCTCGTGCCTCGCAACCCTGGGCTGAATGATGAAACGCCGTTGG
>JAYTEI010000194.1:0-7643 GCA_043735445.1 Akkermansiaceae bacterium
ATCCAAGTGCTGCCCGTGTAGGCCTCGATGATCCCGGTGTTAGTGGCGGTGCCGCCGTAGCTGCCGACTGCTCCTACCCACACATCAATCCCGCGCAAACTTGGATCGCTGCCCTTGTGCGCGGCCACGCCGACCTGCAGACCGGCTGCCAGAACTGTCTGGCCGGACTCCGTGGAAATCGTTCCGGCGTTGGTGACGTTGGGGCCGACCAACATGATGCGTCCGCCGTTGCCGCCACTGCCGGCGGGACTTGTTAGGACGGCACCTTCCTGGACGACCACGTCCCCGTATTCACCAGTGAGTGACGGCGGTGGCTCGGGGGTGAACGCGGGGGTGCCATTGGAGCCCGCAGGAACCGCGAGGCCGGAAAACAGGAACTGCGCGTCCGGATTATTGAGCAGGCCGCGGGCAATTAGATTCTGGTTGATCGGCAGCGAGGAAACCGTGAGGCCGCGGGCGTTCACCTGGCTGCTGCCGCCGAAGATGATGCCGTTGGGGTTGATCAGATAGACCTGGCCGTCGGCCTTGATCGAACCCAGGATCTGGGTGGGGTTGCCCGTGAGATCGGTGATTTTGTTGAAAGCGATCCACTTGCTGACGTCGGCTCCGCCGGCGCTTTGATCGAAGGTAACGGTGGTGTTTTTACCGACGTTGAAGGATTGCCAATTGAGCAGCGCTTGCTGGGTCGTCTGCTGGATGGTGACCTCGGTCTTGCCGTTTTTTACGGTCTGGGTCGGGAGCTTGGCTCCGGTCCATTTCGTCGGGTCGGTGGTGGTCACCAGACCGCCGGTGATGAGGCCGTTAGGAACCTTTGGCAGAGTGACGGTGAGGTTGTTAGGATTTCTACCAAGATGGTTGGCTCCACTCTTGATGGCGGCGGTGCGGGCGGCGTTCTGCATCGCCCGCACGGCGTCGAGCGTGCGGGTGGTGCGGGCAAGCGTGTCCTTCGCATTCGCGCGCGCGGCATCGGTGGCGGCGGGAGTAGGCGCACCGGCGGCGGCGCGGCCAGGCTTGTTCGCACCGCCGCTGCCACCGCGGAGGATGTCGCCAGCGTGTGCGTCCAGCCCGCTGATGAGGAAGCTGAAGCCGATGAAAACGGGGACGCCAAACTTGAGCGGAGTGCCGAAGATGGTGGGGGCGCGGAAGTGGTGGCGGCGGGGCTTCATGGATATTTCGTTAGACGTTATTTGTTAATAGTTATTGGTGGAGAGAAATGTCTTCCTTCTAACCTATAACTTTTAACGTATAACTTTTTCTCTTGGAGCCGCGATGCGGTTGTCCAGGATCTTGTCCTGATAGCCCTGAACGAGGGTCTCGACCTTGACGCGGGAGGTTCCGATGAATGGCTCGCGGGCTGATAGGGCTTTGCCGAGGGCGTAGCTTTCGAAACGGTTGAGGATTTCGTTGGCGGTATTAAACAAAGAAATATTTTTGCGCTCGCGGTCGGCGATGGTGAGCTTGGCGGCGGTGAGTCCGGCAGCGAGCGTGGCGCGGGCGTCCTCCTTGGTGCGGGCGACCTCAGCGGCTTTTTGGTAGCCAGCCTTCCACTTTTCCAGAGCTTCGGTGAACTGGCCGATGCGCGCCTCGCGCTCGGCGAGTTTGCCGTCGAGGGTGGCGATGGATGCCTCGGCAGCAGACTTCTCGGTGTTAGAGCGCTTGGTGAGGGTGACGGCTGTTTTCTCTAACTCGACGATTTTTCCTTCAAGCTCTGTGCCCTTGGCTTCGGCGGCGGCTTGCGCGGCTTGGGCATTTGCGGCGGCAGTCTGGGAGCTGCGGAGCTGAAGGACGACTTCCTTGAGCTGGCGGCGGAGCTTGAGGGATGGGTCGGGCGGCTCGGCGGCGTGGAGGGGATTTATAATGAAGAGGAAGACTAGGAGCGAGACGCTCCTAGCACGGCCTGCGGCGTGAAGCCGCAGCCACGTAGCTGATAGTTTAGCAATCATGTTAGAACTTGGCATTGAGGTCGATTTGCAAGGTGTCGCTGCTGAGCGGCGGGCCGGCCACTTCGTCGGAGCTCATCCACTTGAGGCCGAGGCGGACGGCGGGCGAGAGGGCCATGAAGCCAGCGAGGGTGTAGCCTTGCACGTTAGTCCCGCCGCCGCCGAAGTCGGAGTCGGTGAAGCCGTCCACGACGGCGTCGCTCTCGACGTAGCGGTAGCCGAAGCCCGCCTGCCAGTCGCCGAATTTTTCCATCGCGGGCTTGCCGACTTGGAAGAGGAGATTCCAAGCGGTGTCGCCACCGTCGAAGGCACCCGGCTTTTTGCCGGAACTCGCGCCGCGGTTATTGACGGCAGTCTTGTTAATGGCGGAGGAGTCGAAGGCAATGTTCTTAGTGAACTCACCTAACAACGAGAGGCGGACGGATTCGTAATAATCGTAGTCGAGGCGACCGGTGAGCGTTAGATTCCGAAACTCGGAGGCGAGGCCGTAGTATTGATACTGGTTGGTGGTGCCGAAATTGTTAGCGGCGGTGGGCACGATGTCGCGCAGGGCCATGTAGGTATTTCCGCGCTGGGCGAAGCCGGGGCGGGTGGTGTCGGTGTTGCCGGCATCGCTGGCAGTGAGTGGTGTGAAGGGATCGGAGAGTTTACCGGAGATGTTACTGAAGTCGTAGTAGGCGATGCCAAACTTGGCGGTGAGGTCATCGGTGATTTTCCATTCGATGCCGACTTGGGCACCGGTGAGCCACTTATCGGTGCTTTCAAACTTCGAGGGCTGGTTCGAGGCGAAGTTGAAGTCGGTGTTATAAACCGGGAAGTAACCGGCGGTGAAGAAGGTGGTGGCGCAGTCGGTTAGGTTTACTTTTCCACGGAGGGCAAGACCGTCGAAGCCGAGATCATCGTCCCACTGCATTTCGGTGGCGAAGAAGGGATTGTCGAACCGACCTAGCAAGAAGAGGAGTTCCTCGCCATCGCCGGGGCCGGCGTCATAGCTGAGGAACGCGCGGTCGAGCCAGATGGCGTATTTCGAAAAATTTCCGCCAGAAGCGCCGAGTGATTGGTTAGGCGAGGTCGGCGAGTTAGACTCGCCGGTAGCGAGGCGGATGCCGCCGTTGAAGCCGTCGCCTAACATGATGTCGGTGCCGAGTCGGACGCGGAGGCGAGTGCGTTCGCGGTCCTGATCGACGTTGTGTTGGGGCGAGAATTGAGTGCCGGAAGTGTCGAAGGGAGTGGAGCTGGTGTTGATGGCGTTGAAGTTGGGGAATGCACCGTTATTGGCATTGCCCTGGCCGAAGTAGGTGCCCTCGTAACGGGTGCGGAAATCGCCGAAAGGACGAAATTTCGAGGTCCAGTCCGGGGAGGATTTTGCGGCCCATTTTTCCTCGCGGGCGGTGGCCATGAGTTCCTGTTTGATCTCGTCGCGCATGTTATTTTTAACGACCTCAGGAATGTAAGTGACGCGCATATCGTCAGGACTTGGCGCGGGCGGCAGGGCGGCGATGTCAGCTTGGGCAGCGGCGTGCTGAGCCACGGCCACGGCGTCGGCTTGGGCTTGCTTGATCATCTCATCCGCCTCTTCACGAGTGAGGATTTTTTTCTCAACCAGCCGATTGATGAGGTTGACGGTGACGTTAGACGTCGGCGCGGGTGCGGCGGCGGGCTTGGGTTCGGGCGGCAGATCGGTGACGAGCGGCGCGTCCGCAGTGGGATCGAGCGAGTCTGCTAGAGGAGAAACTTCTTGGGCGCGGAGCAGGCTGGTGGCTCCGAGAAAGGCGGCGGCGAGATATGGACGAACGTGCGACATGGGAAAATGGTGGGTGGCTGCAAACGAGCCTATCAGGATTTACGGGCGGCGATGCGCAGGGTGATGGGCATGGGCATCCCGGCGGGCGGTGGCTCGGGAAGCTGGAGGCCGACGAGGACTTGATTTCGAATGGCTTGATCCACGGCTGGATTGCCCGAACTGCCGACGAGCACGGCCTTGGTGATATTTCCGCTAGAGTCCGCCCAGATGCGGACTTGCAAGCTGAAGGTCGCCTTCTGGGTGCTGGCATTTCCCGCCAAGGCACTCTTGACGGTGGTCTGCACCTTGGCGGCGTAGTAGCCCCACTTGCTGCCGCCGCCTTTACGACCGCTGCCGCCGATGCGGTTGCCACCGCCATTTCCGCCAGCGATGGCGGGGCCTTTGCCGCCGGTGTTAGAATCGATGCCAGCCGGTGGCGCTTCAGGTGCGGGTGCATCCGGCGGCGGTTCGTCGTCGGGGACTTCTTCCTGCTGGACCATTTCCTCGTCCTTCGGTGGCGGCGGTGGCGGCGGCGGTGTGATCACTGGTGGCGGCGGTGGCGGTGGCGGCGTGACCATCACGATCCGCTCTTCCCGCGGTGCCTTTTTGGGAGCTTTCCCGCCGGAGCTGAGGAAGGAAATGACGCCGCCTAACAAGACCAGCGCGAGCATGATGCCGATGATGAGGCGGCTCTTGTCCGGCTTGCGGGTGGGTGGCTTGGCAGTCATGGGGAAATCAGAGTGAAGCAATTATTTCTTCGGCGGCTGAGTGGCGAGGCCGATCTGGCTGATGCCGAGACGGCCTAACACGTCGAGGACATCCATGATGCCTTGGTATTGGTTTTCCCCGTTGCCACGGACGACGACGGGAAGATCCTTGGTGGTGGCTTTGATCTGGCCGAGCTTACTTTCTAACTCCGCGAGGCTCACAACACTGGCGTTCAGCTTGATGACACCTGCGGAGTCGATGGTGATCGCCTGAGTCTTGGGTTCTTCCATCTTCACGGAAGCCGCCTTGCTGGTGCTAGGCAGATTCACCTTCACGCCTTGCACCCCGGCGGTGGTCATGATGATGAAAATGAGCAACAACACGAGGTAGAGGTCCACCATCGGGGTGACGTTGATGTCGTCGTAGCTTTTGTCGTCGGCGGAGGCCATGGCAGAAGAAGTCAGGGTCAGGAGACAGAGGTCAGTGGGAGCCGCCGGTGGAGGATTCGCTCTCGTTAGGTGGCCGATAGAACTCGGCCATCTTGGCGACGAACTCGTCGATGAACA
Source organism: Akkermansiaceae bacterium (assembly GCA_043735445.1). GTDB lineage: Bacteria > Verrucomicrobiota > Verrucomicrobiia > Verrucomicrobiales > Akkermansiaceae > Luteolibacter. Next base: position 4,998 of record JAYTEI010000194.1, read on the forward strand.
CTTGCATCAGCCCGAGCGAGTTCTTGATCCGGCCATTTAGATAACTGTAGATAAACAACGCGGGGATGGCGACGACTAGGCCGACGACGGTGGCTAACAGCGCGGAAGCGATGCCGGGGGCGATTGAGTTCACATTAACCTCCCCGGATTTCGCAATGATGGCGAAGGTGATCATCACGCCGACGACTGTGCCTAACAATCCGACGTAAGGCCCACCGGCGATGCTGATGGTGAGATAGACGAGGCCGTCTGACAGGCGGTGGCTTTCATGGACGAGGCCGGCATCAAGGCTGGCGCGGATGGCTTGGATAGAGCGTCCTGATAGACCCTGCACGCAGTGGCCCTTGTCGAGGCGATGGCGGATCTCCTCAGAACCGATTTGATAGATATGGTAGAGCGGAGATTTCCCGATGAGTGCTTGATCGGATTCCTCAACCCCGCCGCCGAGGCTGCTGGTGTTAGACTCATCTCCGGGCTTGAGCGCGGTGAGATCGGTGGAGAGTGCTTTCCATTTATCGAGGAAAATATTAGTGCCTTTTTCGATGGAGTTTAGATAGATAAACTTGCGGATCGCGACCGTCCACCCGACGGCGATCATCAGGCCGCAAACGCCGATGGCGATCCAGCCGTCGAACATCATGTTCCCGGCGATGTCGCCGAACAGCGAAAGATGTTCCAAGACGGCGCTGTGTTCTTCCACCGCGCCGCCTTCCGGTGCGCCGAGGGCGAGGGTGCGCTGGGCGGCATCTGAAGTGCCTTGGTTGACGGAAACCAGTTTAACCCAACCGGCGGAGCGGGCGGTTTTTGAAATTGTGAACTCATCGAGTCCGCCAATAAATCCGCTGGCTCCACCGAGGAGCAGCGAGCTATTCATGGAGGGCAAGGCGGCGGCGAGCTTGGCGTAGGGTGCGCCGTTGACGAAGAGTTGCAGGCTCTGGCCATCGGCGACGAGGGCGAGATGGGTCCATGTGCTAACCGCCACGGGTGCGCCGTTAGGGCTGCGTGTTCCTGCGATTTCCACCACGGGGATGCCTTGATCTAGCAGCAGACGGAACGAGTTATTGCCCTCGGTGCGACTGACGAGCACGGCATTTTCCTGAAGCGCGGCTGGCTTGATCCAAGTGGACAAGGTGAGGGTCTGGCCGGCTTGCCATTGTAGCGAGGGCTTGCCGGGGATGATGACGGGCGCATTACCTAGCAGCCGCAAACCACTGCCGATGAGGGCACCTTCTGAAGTTGTGCCGATGGTTTCTGCGGTGTTCGAATTGGCCGTGGCATCGGCGGGAGCGGCACCGAGTTCGCTGAAGTGATAGACGAGGGCAAAGTCCGCGTCGAAGGCATCTGCCGGCTTGGAAGCCGCCACCAGCGCGGGATCGGGATTGCCATAATAGATATAGAAAGACTCCTTGGCGGCAGGCTTCACGTCGGGGAGTTTTACCCAAATATATGCCTCATTAAGTATATTATCATACTTCTCAATCTGGTGCGGCAGCAGGGTCTTGCCATCGGTGGCGACGAAGCGGATATCACTGCCGTCGGCACTTGCGGAGTTGAAGTTGAAATTGCCGTCAAACAAGCGGACGAGCACCGACGCGCTGCCAACGTGTTCCGTTAGACCTGCGGCATCGCTGCCCGAATCAAGCGTGACCTTGCCGCGCTCGGTCCAGGCGGGGTTCCACCAAGTGCCTTTAGATTCTTCAGCGCGGGCAGTGGCTGTGAAGGCGAGCGCGGCGCAGAAACTGCAAGCGAGCCGGAGAAATTTGATAGCGAATAATGACTTCATGAAAGAGGAGGAATGGTTGCGTTAGAAATCGGCCCAGCCGCGGAATGTGACGCGGACTTCACCAGCACTGGCAGCGGTCTGGGTGATGAAAGGCACGGCGACGTCGAGCGAGCCGTTGTAGTGGTTGCGGACTTTAAAGCGGGTGCCGACGCCTGCACTGGCGAGGCCGTAGCGTTTCTGCTGGGACGGCAAAGCGTCGTAAATGCCCACTAATCCAGCATCGGCAAAGGCGTGGAAGCGCCATTCATCGGCGCGGGCACCCGCCTTATCGGGAGTGCCAATGAGCGATGGGCTGCGAAGTTCGACGCTGCCGAAGATGCCATTGTCGCCGAGAGCGGCGGCCTCGAGATAACCTCTAACGGTGCCTAACCCGCCGCCGGCGATTTGTTCGCCATTGACGAGCGGCTGACTGGCGAGCTGACCCTGGATTTTCCCAAAAACCTGCGAGCCGCCCGCAAGGTCGTGGGTGTGGGCAACATCCGAGCGGAGAAACACATAACTCCCATCGGCATTGTAGCGCTTATTCGCATAGTCTTTCTCGCCGCTGCCCACGCCCCGGAGATGGAAGTTAAGTGAAGTGTTAAACTCGGTGAAGCCGCTTTCCGCAAGCCAGGTGGCTCCGTAATTCGCACTAAGTGGGTAGTATTCGATGGGCGAGGAAATGGTGTCCTTGCCGATGACGATGTCTTCCTCGAAATGCTTGTAGTCGATGCCGAGGCTGAAGTTCTGATAGAATTTATCCGCAGAAGGCAGGTCGTAGAGCGCGCGCAGGCCGAGGATTTCACCGCGGCCGCCGACCGCTGCGCCGCCGAGGGTGGAGACGTCGCTGTTCTGCTTGGTGCCTTGGAACATCAGGCTGACGC
>JAYTEI010000195.1:0-7626 GCA_043735445.1 Akkermansiaceae bacterium
GCTGAGCGCGACGGCGAGCAAGGGCCAGCGCGAGGGTTGGCGATCCTCCCGGAAGGGGAAAAGGCAAGCCCCCCGCCGCGCCGATGGCTACCGTGCGACCCTGATCAACGTCGCCACCCACCTACGCCACGGCTTGGTAAAAACACATCTGAAATCCCGTGAACGTCAGGCCGATGACGTCTCGCAAGTCCGCCACCGCGTCATGGATGGAGTTGAGGTATTTGAGCCGCGGCAGGGGAGTCAATTGTTCCAGTTCTTCCATACCCACGGTGAAGCAATGGGAAAGCACGAAGTCGGGAAACACCTGCTGCTTGCTGTTGAAATGGGTTCTGATCTCCACCTTGGCTTTGGTGGCACGCTCCTCGCTGCTGAGTGGCGGACTCCGATCCGCCATGCCCATGAGCCGCCAATGATCTGAGAGAATCGCTTCTCATTGTCCCCCCATGGTCCGGCGGAGCGGAGATCGCCGCTACTTGCTGCCGACCTAGGCGGTCTTGTCGTCGGCTTTGAGTTTGCGGAACTTTGGCGGCGTGGGTGGCTTTTCGGGGATGACTTTTTCGAGCGATTCCATCGGCACCCAGCCGCGGGTTTTGGTGGCGAAGGCGACGTAGGCCCAGCGGCCGGACTCGCTGATGATTTCGCACAGCGAGCCGGGCGGCGCGTCGATGACTTCGGGTGCGGTGCGGGCGGCGTCGGTGTGGAGCGCGACTTTCTCGGTGATGATGACGGCTTGTTTGGCGAGCGGCGCGAACTCGGCGTCGTTGGGGAAATAGCGCCAACCAAGGACGCCGGCGGAAATCAAGACTGGGCCTAACACCAAGGCTCCGACGGCTACGATGCGGAGCCGTGCGCCGGGGCGGGTGGCTGGGAAAACTAACAAGGCAAGGCCGCAAATCCAGAGGCCGGCCCAACAGGTGGCTTGCCAGGTGGAGAGCGGAAACTTGGCGAGCGCGTATTGGTATTCCGGGCGTTGGACGGTGATGGCGCCGTATTTCCGCTCGATGAAGCGGAGGTTTTGGCGGGCTTCTTGGTGGCTGGGATCGCGGACGAGGGCGCGGCGAAAGTAGAGCGCCGCGTAGCCGGGGGAGCCGGAGCGGTAACAGGCGTTGCCGATGTTGTAGAGGGTGTCTGCGGTGAGTTGCTCGTAGCGGCCGGCTTCTAACCAGAGCTTGAGCGCGTCGTCATACTTCGCCGATTCATAGGCTTCTAACGCTTGGCTGGCGACATCGGCGCGGGCCGGGCTGCCGAGGCCGAGGGTGGCGCTCACGAAGAGGGCGGCGGTGGCCCTGCGGAGCAGTTTGAGGATTTGCGCGCGGCGGTTTTGATCGAGCACGGTTTTGGGTTTCTCGGTGCGGAAGCAGACGGCGTCGCGCTCGGCAAGCACGGCGCGGATCTCCGGGTCGGGGTCGCTGCCGAGCCAGCGCTCGATGAAGCCGCCGGCGGATTTGAGAAACTCCGTGTCATTGGCGGACGGTGTTTTGCCGATTTCGCGAAGCTGTTGGAGTTTCGCTTCACGGACGGGATCTTTCCGCAGGTGCGCGGCTTGGCGCAGCCAAAATGCTTTGGCGACGAGCACGAGCGCGAGCAAGCCGCCGATGGCGTGACCGAGCCAGCCGGGCAGGGCGGAGGCAGCGGGAAGGGTGAGCTGGGCCGGGCGCAGAACGGCGAGGATATCGGTCATGCGCTCCAGTGGGACCGACGGCGATTGGGCGACGGCGGCAGCGGAACTCGCGGCGGGCGTGGTGTTAGGAGTCATTTGCAGCGCGATCGGCTCGCTGGTTAGAGTTTTATAGGCCTCGGCCTTCGGGTCGAAATAGACCAACCGGAAGGGCGGGATTTCCGGCTTCATTTCTAACGGGCGGAGGGATTGGTGAAAAATCACATTGCCGGAGAGCTGGCGGCGTTCGTCGCCGCGCTGCTCGGTGGTGGTGCTGTAGATTTTCCAACCAGCGGCGTTTGCGAGTTTCGGCGGATGCAGGGTGTCGAGATTTCCGCTGCCGCTGACCGTGAGATCCACAGTGAGTGGATCGCCCTCTTGCACGGCGGTGGCGGCGGTGGCGGCGCTCAGCCGGAACTGGCCGACTGCGTTCTCGAAGCCGTCCGGTGCGCCCGCGGGCAACGGTTTGGCGTCGAGTTCGAGCCGGGGCACGTCGATGAAAATCTCTGGGTTCACCGTGCGCGGGTAGGGATCCATGATCGTTTCCCGAGTGGTTAGACGGACCTTGGCGGGACCGATTGCGACCTTGCCGACGCGCGTCGGAGTGATGGTGCTGGGGTAGGCTATCGACAAGTAGCGCATTCCTAACAAATTAATCCGGTTCGGTCGCTGCGAGGGTTGGAACCGCCAAGCCGTCACCCCGTCGCGCTCGAAATCAGGGATGCCCCAGTCCTCGATGATCATTTCCTCGGGGACGAAAAGTTTGATCTCGGTGGGCGTGGTTTCATTTTCGTAAGGCTTGGCGTTCATGCTGCGGAACGAGCTGGCGTAGCGGATGATCCTGCCGCCGGACTGGATCTCAGACCACTTGAGTTCGTCCGGATTAAAGATCTCAAACTCGAGCGGCTCGGTTAGAGTCTGCTCGCCATCCACCGCCACGCCGATCGGTGGGATGACATAGCGACCGATTTCGTAGCTGGTCACCACGTATTCAAACACATACTCCAGCTTTCTGCCGGGCAGCATCCGGGTCTGGAGACCGCGGCCGATGGGCCTGATCTCAGCCTTGGCGACGGCGGGAATGTCTGGCATCTCGGTGGGCTTGCCGCCGGTGACTGCCACCTCTAACAATGCTTGCTCGCCGCGGGCGAGAAACGCGGTGGAGAGGCGGCTGGTGGTCTGGCCGCGAGTGGCGGTGACGAGAAGTGCCCAAGCCGCGATGGCAGTTAGAAGCCGGGTGAAATGTTGCGAAGTGTTCATGCAGTTACCAATCTTTCCGAGCGTCTCCAAACTGGATTTGGCCGGGAGATAGCGGGCCTTTTTCGAGATCCGCGTTTTCTTTTAAAATCCGGTGGGCGCGTTCCTTGGGTGACTCGTTGGGGTTATCGCCGCTATTTTTGTCGCCGTCTTTCTTATCCTTGTCCTTGCCTTTTTTGCCGTCCTTGTCCTTTTTTCCCTCATCGCCAGCGCCGGATTTGTCTTTGGGATCCTTCTGGCCGTCGCCTTGGTCGCCGGGTTTTTTCTGACCTTTGCCTTCGCCTTCCTTCGGCTCGCCCTCGCCCTCGCCCTCGCCCTCTTGCGGCTTTCCCTCGCCGGGTTGCGGCTGGGGCATCGACTGCTCGGCGTCCTGCTTTTCCTGCTTCATCAGCTCCTCCAGCCGCTTCAGATAAGTGACCGTCATGCCGCGATTGCTGGCCGCTATTTTGTCTGAGGGAAATAGGGCAAGCGTGGAATCATAGTGTCTAACGGCGTCTGCCCAGTTGGTGACGAGTGACTCGATCTGGGCGTAGCCGCTGGTGTCGCCTTCTTCGGGCACCTCGGACTCACGCATCTTCGCAAGGGCTTCCTTGGCGAGGGTGTCGAAGCGATCCAAGTCCGGCAACGCTGCGGGGTCGGCAGGATAAGATTCCCCGGACAAGCCTTTCCAGCCGAGCTGAAACAACGAATTTCCAAGGCCGAGGTGGCCACTGGCTTGGACCTTGGAATCGGCTGAGAGCAAGGACTGGCTGAACGCGGTGCGCGCTTCCCGGAAGTCCCCGCCGCGGTATGCGGCGGTCGCCTCGCCCAGCCGGTAGCGGGCTTGCGTGTCGCGGAATTTCGCCGCACCGGCGAGGTTGTGGTAGGACTCGCGAGCTTGCTGGTAGTGCTTCCCGGCCAGTGCCTCCTTGGCGTTAGATGCCTCGCTGGCTTGGGCATCGGTTAGCGTTAGAAATCCACCGGCGAGAAGGACTGCGGTCTGGATGCCTTTCCAGCGCGTCCCGGCGACGATTGAGATGAGGAGAAACAAAATGGCGGGAAACATCAGCCACTGATAGAACTCGATCGAAATTTTTCGCTCGCGGCCTTCCATTTCAAACGCGTCCAGTCCGGCGACCACGGATTTCACCATCGCTGGGATATCCAGCCCCGCGCCGGCCAGGCTGAAGCGGCCCTTAGTCCCTTCCGCCAGCTTGCGCAGCGTTTCGGTTTGCAGGCGGCTGATGATCGTGCGGCCCGCGCGGTCGGTCATTTGCCCAGTCGGGGAATTTGGATTCGGCACGAAGCCACCATCTTCGGTGCCGACGCCGATGGTGATTACATAAACCCCGGCGCGCTCGGCCTCGGCGATCATCCGCTCAAGCTCGCCGCCGCGCGTGTCGTCGTCGTCGTCGTGGACTTCCTCGCCGTCGCTGAGGATGACCAGCGCGTTGTTTTTCTGGCCCGTTTTTTTCAAGGTCGCGGTGGCCAGATGGACGGCGGCGGGAAGGTCCGAGCCGCCGACGGGTGCCCACGTCTCATCGACCTGCTCGGTGATCTCCCGCACCGCGCTGTGGTCGATGGTGAGAGGGGCATAGACATACGGCGTGCCCGCAAAGCCGATGAAGCCGATGCGCTCGTTAGGCATCGCTTCTAGCAGTTCGTAAATGACGATCTTCGCCTGGCTGAGGCGGTCCGGTTTCACGTCGCTGACTCTCATGCTTTTGGAAACGTCGAGGGCGATCATGACATTGCGGCCCACGGTTTTCTCGGTGCGGGTGCCCGCATCGCCACGCGGGCGGGCGAGCGCGCAGGTGATCGCCGCGCAGGCTGTTAGTAGGAAAAACAACGCGAGCCAGCGGGGCAGGGCACTGCTGCGTTTGACCAGCGCCTCGCGCAGTCGCGGAGCCACAAACACCGCCCACTGCTTCTGCCGCAGCCGCGCGGTGAGCACCGCCCCGATTCCTAATAACGGAAGCAGAATCAGCAAAGCAAGCCAGCCGGGGTGGGCGAAGTTCATCGGGTCAGGCGGAGGGTGGTGGGTTCAGCGACAGGTAAACTGCGGAGGCCAGAGCAGCGAGCAACGCCGCGCCGACGAACCACGGAAACAGCTCGGTATCATCGATCACGGTCAGGCTTTTCGCATCGGTTTTTTCGAGGTTGTCGATGGTGGTGAAGGTCTTCTTGAGCGCGGCGAGATCTTGCGCCCAATATTGCTCGGCACCGGTCATCGTCGCGATTTTCTGGAGCGTGGGCAAATCAAACTCTTGGTAAGGAAACGTCATGATGCTGCGGTCCACGCGGCCTTCTTTGGTGCCGATGGCCACGGTATAGATCTTGATTCCCAGCGTCTTCGCGTGCTCGGCCGCCTCGAGCGGGGAAATTTTTCCTGAATTGCTCGCGCCGTCGGTGATGAGGACGATGATCTTGCTTTTCGCATCGCGGGCTTCTAACCGGACCGAGGCGGCGGCCAGCGCGGAACCGATCGCGGTGCCTTGTTCCTTGATTGTGCCCATTTCCCGGCGGTCGTTGAGCCGGAGTTCTTCGAGCGACCGCCTCAGCCACGGGTGGTCGAGCGTGATCGGGCTGGCGTCTCGCGGCCTGCCGGCGAAGGCCACCAGCCCCATCCGGTCTTCCGGGCGGCGGTCGATGAAATCTCCGACCACTCGTTTGGCCGCGTCGATGCGCTTCATCGGCATCCCCTGATCGCTGAAATCTTCGATGTCCATCGACAGCGAAACGTCGAAGGCGAGCATGATATCGATGCCGCTGGCCGAGCGACTTTGGTATTCATTGCGCCACACCGGACGGGCGATGGCGAGGATCGCACAGACCAGAGCGAGGAACGCGAGTGGCAGCCCGAGACTCCACGCCACCAGCCGGACGCGCCGTCCCAAGCTGACCAGCACTGATAGATTCGGGAAAATCACCGCCGCCTCCGAGCCACGGCCACGGCGCAGGACTAGCAGCAATAAGGCCACCAGCAGTAGCAGCAGCCAGCCCGGCTGGGCGAAACGGAAGTGTTCGAAAAATGCCCTCATGCGCGGATGCCGTGGTGAAGGGTTTCCAGCAACTTGCGTGCTCCGGCGATCACTTCGTCAGTTGCCATGTCGGGAATTTCCGCCGCGTACTTCATCGCGGCTAGGCGGGCGAATCCAAGACCGGCGGCGCTGCGAGCGTCTTCGGAAAAGGCCTTCAACGCCTCGTGCCGGGACACATATTCTTCATGCGTCTCGAACAACGCCGGATCACCAGCCACGACTGATAGATAGCGCCGCAGAATCAGTGAAGATTGCACCGCAGCTTCCCTAGCAGGCACCGCGCCGATCTTGTCTATCGCCGCAGCGGCTGCCGCGTGAGCCGCTTGGCGGACCGCCAGCGGATCGAGTGGCACGACTTTCTTCTTTTTCAAAATCACCACCGCCAGCAGCGCGATCACTAACAAGACGGCCACCACCATCATCCACGGCTCGAGCCACGAGTCGGGGACCAAACACTCCGGCGAGGCGGGTTCCAGCAGTTCGAAGGTGGCGGGTTTCTCGTTCATCGCGTTCGTTTGCGCCCGCGTTTTTTCAAAAGCTTGTGGAGCGCGGCCAGCGTGTCGCCGTGGGTGAGGAGGTCTGCGGTGTCGATGCCGTGCTTTTTAAAAATCGCTGCGACGCCTTCCTGTTGTCTGGCCATCAACTTGGCGTAGCCCATCCGCAGGTTCGAGTTGCCGGTGTTGACCAGCGTTTCGAAGCCGGTCTCAGGATCGATCATCACCACCATCCCGCCCTTCGGCAGGCGGGATTCCACCGGATCCAATACCCGTAGCGCGATCGTCTCGTGCTTGCGCGCCAGCTTGCCGATGGGCTTCTCCAGCGAGTCCGAGAAAAAATCCGAGATCAGGAAAACTAACGATTTCCGGCGCAAGGTGCGGACCAGGAAATCGCAGGCTTCCGCCACCGAAGTGCCGGGTTTCTCGGGTTTCGCCACCAGGATTTCACGGATCATTCGCAACAGGTGGCGGCTGCCCTTTTCCGGCGGGATGAACAAAATTGGCTCCTTCGCAAAAATCAACAGGCCCACCTTGTCGCCATTGTGCAGCGCGCTAAAACCTAGCACCGCCGCCGTCTCCGCCGCCACCTCGCGCTTGCTCAGCGAGACGCTGCCATAGTCCGCCGACCCCGAGACATCCACCGCGATCACCACCGACAGCTCGCGCTCCTCGCGGAATTTCCGCACGAACGGAGTGTTCATCCGCGCCGTCACGTTCCAGTCGATGAAGCGCACCTCGTCGCCGTGCTGGTATTCTCGGAAATCGTCGAAATCCAAGCCCTGCCCGCGGAATGACGACAAGTATTCTCCGGAAAACGACTCGCGCACCAATCGCCGGGCCTTGAGCTCCAGCTTGCGCACCCGCGCCATCATTTCCTCGATCTGTGCGTCCGTCAGCATTCTTCCGATTTCAAATTTTAAATCTGAGATCTCAAATCCTCAAGGCACCGCCACCTTGCTCATGATCCGCTCGATCACCGAGTCAGTAGTCATTTCCTCCGCCTCGGCTTCATAGGTTAGAAGAATCCGGTGGCGGAGGACGTCGAGTGCCATGTCCTTCACGTCTTGCGGCGTGACAAACGCCCGGCCTTGCATGAAGGCGCGGGCGCGGGCTGTTAGCGCGAGATTGATCGTCCCCCGCGGCGAGGCGCCGGAGCGGACGAGGTTCTTTAACGACGCCTCGACCAGCCCCGGAA
>JAYTEI010000196.1:0-3455 GCA_043735445.1 Akkermansiaceae bacterium
CCCCTCCGCCTCGCCCAAGGTCTGGATGGACGCCTATCTCGCCGCCTTCGCCATCCGTGCCGGAATCCCTTTCGCCACGCTCGATTCCGACTTCCGCCGCTTCGAAGCCGCCGGGCTCAAGCTCTGCCTGCTTACGGATTGATTTTTAGATGAAAACCATGATCGCCCCGCCCGCAGTGACCCAGCTCGATCTGTTTTGAAAATTGACAGGAACCCATATTGACAGGAATATTCCTCCATGAAAACGACCATCGAGTTGCCCGAAGAAGTCCTCCAACGGGCCAAAATCACCGCCATCCAGCGCAAGACGACTCTCAAGGAACTCATCCACCAGTCCTTGCTGCGCGAGCTGGACGAACCCGCAAAGGCGAAGCCCGACTCCAACGAGCTGGCGGCTGCCTTTTCGCGCACTTCGAAACTCCTGACCGCTCTCGACGAAATCCAAGTTACCGAACCCATCGGCCGCTTCGACCGCGAGCAGGCGCAACGCAGTCCATCGCCTTCCAAGCATACGCTCCCGGAAGGCGAACTGCCTTACGAGATCGATCCACAGACCGGTTTTCCGATGGCGCGCACTCTCCATATTCCAGGTTTCGTGCCGCCTACCGTCGAGGAATCCCGAGCCATCATCGAACGTGCCAACGAGGAGGAGGATCTGCGCCGTGCCGGGTTACTTCGTTGATACCAATGTGTGGATCGCCTTTCACTTCAAAGGCCACCCACATCATCACCTTGCAGCGGAATTCATGCGCGGAAGATCGGTGGATGAACCGGCCAGCCTCTCTCGCGCCGTCGAAACCTCCTGGCTCCGACTGGTCACCACGGCGACCATCTGCCGGAGTTACAGCGCGGCTGTCCTGACCAATCCCGCCGCTATCGAAGCGCTCGATAGGTGGCGTTCCCAACCCCAAATTCTCTGCCTCGACGCCGAACCCGCAGGCACCCGCGAACTTTGGCTGGAGCTCGCCGCCATCCCCTCCACCTCGCCCAAGGTCTGGATGGACGCCTATCTCGCCGCCTTCGCCATCCGCGCCGGAATCCCTTTCGCCACTCTTAATTCCGACTTCCGCCGCTTCGAGGCGGGCGGACTTTCGCTGCGGCTTCTTACAGACTGACTTTTTAGGTAAAAACCGCCGTCGTCAACTGACCCGAGGTGCCCAGACCGAGCGGCAGCGTTCCACCCGCCGACGCAAAAACGCGGAGGCAAGGCGTGTCGCGTGGAATTCATTCCGCGCTCCGATTGCCTTGCCTCCGCGCCGGGGAGGAGGGAGTTAGATAAATTCGTTGAAGAGTCCTTCGAGCATTTCCTGACGGCCGCTGGCGATGCTAGGTTCGCCGTTCGCGAGGGCGTATTTTTCGAGAGAGGCGAGGGTGGTTTTGCCGCCTTCGATATCGACACCGATGCCGTTGTCGAAGGTGCTGTAACGCTCCTTGACGAAGTTTTCGAGACGACCATCGGCGCGGATCGCGGCGGCGGTTTTGAGGCCGCGGGCGAAGGCGTCCATGCCGACGACGTGGGCGTGGACGAGATCGACGGGTTCCCAGGACTCGCGGCGGCGCTTGGCGTCGAAGTTAAGTCCGCCGGTGGTGAAGCCGCCCATTTTCATGAGGACGAGCATCGTGTGGGTCGTTAGATAGAGGTCGGTGGGAAATTGGTCGGTGTCCCAGCCGACGTTGGGCGTGCCCATGTTCGCGTCGATGCTGCCGAGCGCGCCGGCCTCGAAGGCGACGGTGAGTTCGTGCTCCATGGTATGGCCGGCGAGGGTCGCGTGGTTGGTCTCGATGTTGAGCTTGAAGTGCTCTAGCAGGTCATACTCGCGGAGGAAATTGAGACACGCGGCGGAGTCGGAATCGTATTGGTGGGTGGTCGGCTCCTGTGGCTTTGGCTCGATGTAGAATTGGCCTTTGAAGCCGATTTCCTTCTTATAATCCACAGCCATGTGGAGGAAGCGGGCGAGGTGGTCGAGTTCGCGCTTGATGTTGGTGTTGAGGATGGTCGAGTAGCCTTCGCGACCGCCCCAGAAGGTGTAGCCTTCACCACCGAGACGGTGGGTGACCTCCATCGCTTTTTTCACTTGGGCAGCGGCGTAGGCATAAACTTGGGCGTTCGGGCTGGTGGCGGCGCCTTGCTGATAGCGGGGGTGGGAAAACAGGCAGGCGGTGCCCCACAGAAGTTTCTTGCCGGTGCGCTTTTGCTCTTCTTCGAGCACGTCGGCGACGGCATCGAGGGCTTTGTTAGACTCGGCTAGATTGGAGAGTTCGGGGGCGATGTCGCGGTCGTGGAAGCAATAATAGTCGATGCCGACTTTTTCCATGAAGTCGAAGAACACGCGGGCGCGGTTCTGGGCGTTGACGATGGAGTCTGTGCCGTCGTCCCACGGATGGGCGGCTGTGCCTGCGCCAAATGGATCCGAACCGGTGCCACGCATGGTGTGCCAATAGGCGCAGCCGAAGCGGAACCATTCGGCCATGGTCTTGCCCGCGACGACTTCGGTGGCGTTGTAGTGTTTGAACGAGAGCGGGTTTTTCGAGTTGGGTCCTTCGTAGGACACGGCATCGCAAGGGAATGTGGTCATAGCAATCGGTGGCAGTGGGTTGGTTTAAAAAGTCGGCACAACGGGCACCGACTCGCTGCAAAGTATCTGAAATTCCACTGGCGTCGCTACCGCAAATTCCGGTAGCTTCTTGATGAAATGCGACATCCAAAATTCGAACCGTCTCGCCGCATCGCGGTCGTCCAGTCGTCGGTGAACGTGCGGCGGCTCACGCCTGGCCTCGCGCCATTTGCCGGGATGGGCTACGACTTCTGGGTCATCGATCTCTATCGGCAGCCGGAATTGTTGCTAGCCAGCCTGCGGGAATGGAAGCCCGGCGCGATCGTCACGGAATGGTTGCCGGGTCTAACGGAGGCACTGGTGGCGCTGGGTTGCCCGGTCATTTTGGTGCCGTCGGATGAGCCGGTGGCGGGTGTTTACAGTGTGGACATCGACGATGTGGCGATCGGCCGACTGGCGGCGGAGCACCTCATCGCGCGCGGCTATCAGAATTTTGCGTTCGTCGGTCGGGGCGATGCGCACTACGCCAAGCAACGGCTGGCGGGCTTCCAAGCGGTCGTCGGCGAAGTGCCGGTTTACTGGGAAGTGTTCCGCGATTGGCGGCAATACGACGAATATTGGCGGGAGCCGGACGAGGATATGGTCGGATGGCTGGCGGCGCAGGCGACGCCGTTAGGGATTTTTACCGCTCACGACCCGACCGGGCGGCATGTGCTCGAAGCGGCGGCGCAGGCAGGTCTGGAAGTGCCCTTCGCCGTCGGAGTGATTTCCGCTAATGACGATGAAACGGTCTGTGAAATGGCGCGGCCGGCGCTGTCGAGCATCCGCCTGCCGTGGCGGCGACTGGCGGCGGAAGTCGTGCAAACGATCGAGGCGATCTGGGCGAACAAGCCGCCCTCG
>JAYTEI010000197.1:0-1463 GCA_043735445.1 Akkermansiaceae bacterium
CGCCACTTGATTCCGTTTGCGAATCCTTCGTTCTCCGGCTTCGGAGCGACCAACTGCCGGACAAACTCGTCATAGGGCATGTTGTTGGCAATTGCCTGATAGAGCCAGCCGCTGATCTGTTTGCGCCAGCCGTCGATGTAGCCGGTGCCCGCGTAGTCGTTGCGAAGCAGGTCATTCCAGAACGTCAGCCAGTGTTCGGTGAAGGCGGTCTCGTCTGCTAGCAATTGATCCACCAAGCGCGCCCGCTTATCCGGAGACGGGTCGGCGGTGAATGTCCGGACGGTTTCCACGTCGGGCAGCAATCCAACGAGATCGAGGTACACGCGCCGGAGAAACGCGGTGTCGTCGAGACGTGGGCGCGGCGGCAGTTTGTTTTGCGTGAGGTAGTGATCGATGATTCGGTCGATCGGATTGTTGCGACCCGCGAGAGCCGCCGGGAGCTGTGGATTTCTCGGACGCAGCGGTGGCTCGTAGGCGGGCTGCTTGAATGCAAACCCCGGTTCCCATTTTGCTCCGGCCGTCACCCACGCCTTGATGATTTCGACCTGGCGGTCATCCAGCGGTTTGCCTTTCGGCGGCATCCGCAGATCCTCGTCGTCGGTCGAGATCAGCTCGAGGATGAGACTTTTCGCGGGATTCTTGACGTCCACGACAGGTCCGTTTTCCGATCCATGTCGGAATGCTTCCTCGGTGTTCATCGAGAACCCGCCCTTCTTTTTCGCCTCGGTGTGACATTCGACGCACTTCTTGTTGAGGATGGGAGCGACCTCATGGATGAAGTCCGGCGCCGCGCAAAGTGGGCCAGCCATCGCTAGAAAAGTCGCGCACCGTTTCGCGAAGTTCTGAAGCGATGCAAATCTGGGATTGGAGATCATGGTGAATCAAGTGACGGGAAAAGTTCATACACAACTTTATCCTGCTGGAAGGCCTGATAAACGCCCGCGGACCGGGTCATCTTTCATCGCCACCTGCGGCGATTCTTGGCGCTCAGATCTGGAAATCGGGTGAGCCGGAGTCGAGGTGAAGTCCGCATTCGAATTTCTCGCCGTTGAAACGGGTGGCTTCCACATCGCCATCCACCACCGGGCGCGTGCTGTGCCAATCGCCCATGGTGGCGTAGCCGTGCTCGGCCAGCGGGTGGCGCGGTAGGCCGTTTTGATGGAAATAGAGGTCCACCTGCGCGTCCGCCCAATCGAGGATCGGATAGGCTTTCACGGTCTTTTTCTGCTGCTCCACGAAGGGCCGGTCCACGCGGGAATTCGATTGCGACCGCCGAAGGCCGCTTAGCCAGACGTCGGCACCGGTTTCCCGCAGCGCACGGTTCATCGGCTCGATTTTGGTGAGGAGGCCGTAGCGGTCCGCGCCGTCCTTGCCATTTTCCCAAAGATTTCCCCACAGCGCCTGCATGCGGGCGGCGGAAACGGTTGGCTGGTAGATGCGGAGATCGAGGTCGAGCTTCGAGG
>JAYTEI010000198.1:0-3453 GCA_043735445.1 Akkermansiaceae bacterium
GTCCCCGTAGTTCAATGGATAGAACGATGGTTTCCTAAACTGTAGATCCGTGTTCGATTCACGGCGGGGACACTTTGGATGGCATGGGACTTTCTCGAAGCTGTATCCGTTAGTGAGACGCGCTACAGACAACCCGTCGCGACGGAAATGTGAGCAGCGAGATGCGGACCGCGTCTTCGGTCACTTCTTGCGAATCATGGTGCTGGAGGACCGGGCACCGTTTTCACTGATCGAGAGCGTGGAGATCTTGTTGGCGCTGACTAGGGTGGTTTTGATGGTCCCGGTGAATATCGGAACCATCGGTGCCGATACTTTCATCTTCGCTTTCAGCGAGTTGCCGGAAACCGACCAAGTGCCGGAGAGCTTCGATTGGACCGCCCCATTGCGCTTCAGATCTCCCTTGATTTTCCCGTCGTCGTAATAGCGGGTGACACCGATTTCCTTGTCTTTGCCCGGAATAATGACGGTGGTGGTGGAGATGAGTCCTTTTCTCTCAAACCGCTTATAAACGGTAGTGATCTTGGAGCTAGGCACCACGCCCTCCTGAGTCCAAGTGCCGACGAATCCTCCGAAGAGATCGGCACGACAGAGTTGCACGGACGCGAGGATTGAGATTGCAGCGAGGGTCAAAGATTTCATTTAGGCGAGATCCTTCCCACACCCAGCACCGCATTCAAGCTGTAAAAAATTTGGCCGATGCTCAAGGACCAGTGTGCCGTTCGTCCAATGAAGAGAACATCCGTGAAGGCGATCCCGATCTCGAGAAAGCGGGCCGGGCGATGGAGGCGATACTGCAAATGAAGATACTCGACATCTCTGCGCAGAAGCGGGCTTTCCGAGGACCGTGATGTGATAGAGGCACTCTTGCCTGTTCTTTATCTCAGGACTACAGGCGGGAATGCCGCCATTACTTCGTCGCCGGCACCTCGGCGAAAATCTCTTTCAAAGCAGGCCAGATGGAAGGGCTATGCGGTGCCAAGACGGCAAGTAGAAATCCTAGCAGACTTGATGCGGCAGCGGTTAGTAGGGCTGACTTCCAAGTCCGTTTCACGGCAGTTCCCAACCAATGTTCCTTGGCCGCAGTCTTGAGATGACGGTAGAGCATGGTCACCACCACGGCATCGAGAAATACCTCCGCCAGAAGTTCCGGGGCAGCCACGATGACTGAAAACAGAAGGCCGATAGCACCGGCTAACAGGCCGAACAAGAACACGCAAGCACAGCCGACCAAGCAACCTTCATCCAATTCAAAAACGGAGCTCGGCAGATCGAGCCAGTCTAACCACGAGTCGGATTCCTTGGCAAATCTCGTGAATGGTGGTTGGATGCTCTCCCTGTCATTCGAGAGATCCGTGGGGATTTCAACTTGGTTAGGGTCATAGCGTGCGCGCTCGATTTCCACCCAGAGTCGTAACAGCCCGAGGAAAACCGAATAGCCGCTGATGACTGCGAGCGGATACCGGAGCCACATTTCCTTAACCCCGTGGTGAAGCAGTGTGTGGGAAATGAGAAACCCCACGAACCCCGCGATTGTGACTAGCAGAACTAGGATAAAGCGCGGGTATGACCGGTCACAAAAGTAGGCCTCCAACGCAGCGCGGGCACGCAAGCGCCATTTCCGAGGGTAGTCCATGAGCTATAGTATAACAGGCAGGAATACCTATATCATTTCACCCATTCAGCTTTTCTAACGACTTCACCAAGAAAACGCCGTCCTTGCGGATGAGCTTGCCGTCGAAGTAGATCTCGCCGCCGCCCCAGTCCTTGCGCTGGATGCTAACCATATCCCAGTGGACTTGCGAACGGTTACCATTGTCCGCCTCTTCATAGGCTTGGCCGGGAGTGAAGTGAAATGAGCCCGCTATTTTTTCATCGAATAATATATCTCGCATCGGCTCGAGAATCATCGGGTGGAAGCCGAGTGCGAACTCGCCGATGTAGCGTGCGCCATCATCGCTATCGAGGATTTTGTTGAGTTGCTGGGTCTTGGAGCCAGCTTCGGCTTTGACGATTTTTCCACTGGAAAATTCTAAGCGAATGGAATCGAAAGGGATTCCCTGATAGATCGTGGGCGCATTGTAGGAGATATATCCTTCCACCGAATCGCGAACAGGTGAAGTAAAGACTTCACCGTCCGGGATGTTATAGTTTCCACCGGAAGCAATCGCATTGATGCCTTTGATTGAGAAGCGGAGATCGGTGCCGGGGCCGGTGATCTCGACGCGTTCGGTTTTATCCATCAGCTTCTTCAGCGCGTTCATCGACGGGACGAGCGCCTTGTAGTCCAGCAGGCAAACGTCGAAGTAGAATTTTTCAAAAGCCTCGGTGCTCATTCCTGCCTGTTGGGCCATCGACGAGCTCGGCCAACGGAGGACGCACCATTTGGTTTTCTTGACGCGGTGGTCTAGGACTGGCCGCATGTGTTTCATAGCCCGCCGCATACTCTCGGCAGGGACATCCGAATTTTCGGCGATGTTATTGCCGCCGCGGATGGCGATGTAGGCGTCCATGTCCTTCATCTCAGCGAGTAGGTGCTTGGCGAGAATTTCGTATTGGGAGTCTTCCGCACCTTTCAGCATCTCGCGAGTGAGGCGGCTCTGATGAAGTTTAATAAAGGGCAGCGCACCCTTGGTCCGCGCCTCGCGAATCAGGGCGAGACCGATGGAGTCCGGCACGTCGTAAAGATCAATGAGGACTTTTTCGCCCTTTTTCAGCGAGGTGGAATAACGGACTAACTGGCGGGCGAGGGCGTCGATGCGGGCGTCGTGCATGGGATTTTCATAGGTGGCGGAACGGATTCAGAGAAGAGTTTTTTAACCGCAGATGAACGCAGATGGACGCAGATGTAGAAGGAGATGATGGATCGACAATCGGGATAGCTTCCTCTGGCAATTGTCGTATCCGCGTCCACCTGCGGTTCAATTCTCTTCAATTTCCACTTGGCACTTGGCAGGGCGGGTGAGTGGCATAAACCAAGCGCATGGTGCTCGGTATTCTTGGCTCAGGTTCCGGTTCTAACATGCAAGCGATCCTCGATGCGATCGCGGACGGTTCGCTCGACGCGCGGATCGCCCTTGTGCTGTCTGACAATCCGGACGCGTTCATCCTGGAGCGCGCGAAGCAACACGGCATCGCCACCGGCGTGATCGACTGCCGGGGCTTCAAGACGAAATTCCCGGAAGAAGCGCAGGTGGAAACGGCGCTGCGTTTGCAAGATGCGGGAGTCGAGCTGGTGTGTCTCGCCGGGTTCTTGCGCTTGGTGAAACGGCCGCTGCTGGCCGCGTTTCCCAACCGGATTCTGAACATCCACCCGGCGCTGCTGCCCGCATTTCCGGGACTCGAGTCGTGGAAACAGGCGCTCGATGCGGGCGCCAAGGAGGCCGGCTGCACCGTGCATTTCGTGGATGAGGGCATGGACACTGGGCCGATCATCCTCCAGGAAAGCGTGCCAAT
>JAYTEI010000199.1:0-7605 GCA_043735445.1 Akkermansiaceae bacterium
GAAGTTGTTCCTGAATGCGGAGGGTTTCATCATCGCCTCGCCGGAATATAACAGCGGCATCACCGCCGCATTGAAGAACGCGATCGACTGGGTTTCCCGGGCCGATTCCGAAGACGAAGCACCGCTGTTAGCGTTCAAGGGAAAGACCGCCGCGATCCTCTCCGCTTCGCCCGGCGGCTACGGTGGCGCGCGCAGTCTGGCCCAGCTCAGGCCGTTGTTGGAAAACATCGGTGTCACCGTTCTGCCGTATCAGGTCTCCATTCCCAAGGCCTACGAAGCATTCGATGGCGATGGAAATCTAATCGACCCGGCCCTGCAAGCGGCGGTCAAGGCCCTCGCCGCGAGCTTGGTGGCAAAGCTCGCCTGAGTTAAGCGTTTCAAACCCCGCCATGAATTCTCATGGTGGGATTCTTCGTGCTGGCTCTATGACTTCTGCACGCTCAACGACTAGGTGGACGAGCTGAACCGTTAGGGGGCATGGACGTCCCGTCCATGCGAAGGGACTAGACGTCCCTTCCCCTTATTGGCGAGCATTTCCAACAACCCCGCCGGATCTTCGGCGATCAAGTCTGCACCCGCCGCGACAAGTCTTTCCCTATCATGGAATCCCCAGGTGACGGCGATGGCCCGCATGCAGGCGTTGCGGGCGGTTTCCAGATCCATGGTGGAATCGCCGATAACGATGCAGTCTTCCGGGCGCAGGTGGAGGCTGTTGGAAATTTCAAGCGCCCCGGCAGGATCGGGCTTGTGGGGAATGCCGGCGCGCTGGCCTAACACCGCTGCAAAGCGGATGGTTGGAAACATTCGCGAGACGATGGTCTCCGTGAATGGATGCGGTTTGTTGGATAGAACGGCGAGCGGGTAGCCGCGATGTTGCAAGGATTCCAACAATTCGATGATCCCGTCGTAGGCGGTCGTGCCGTCCGGCCAGGTAAGATCGTAGTCGGCCTTGAACGCTTGCTCGACTTGGTCGATGAGCGCTTCATCCGCATCCGTCGGTGCGGCGCGCTGGATCAGGATGCGCGAGCCATTGCCAATGAACCCTCTAACCGCCTCGGGCGGGTGGACGGGTAGGCCGGACGCGGCCAGCGCCTGATTCAAGGAAGCCGCGATGCCCCGCAGCGAGTCCACCAATGTTCCATCGAGATCGAAAATCAACGCTTGCTTCACCCGGCGAGGCTGGCGGGACCGGAGGCGATGGGGAAGCGGTTAGAATCCGATCAGGCTGACCAATTCGTTGTCGCTGAAGTCATCGAGCTGATCGACGGCGGCGATCAGCGTTTCGGTTTCCGCGATGTCCTGGATGGCGACGGCTTGCGGCGAATTCAAACCGGTGGTTTGCGAGCCGGACGGCAGGGTCGGCCCAACGAGTGAAATCACGGCGAACGTCAAAGCGGCCGTCGCTGCGGCGAACCCAACCAACGGGGCAGGGGCGAACAACCGGCTCCACCATGGCTTGGTTTCAACCGACAGGCGTGCCGCGCGGACCGTGTCATCGGCAAATCGCGCACCGGCGGATTTCGCGGGAGCTTGGTCTAGCAGTTTCCAAACGGCGTCGGATTCCCATGAGTCGTCGGGTGGCGGTGATTTGCGATTCATAACGGTGCGAAGTTTTACGCCGGTGAAAACCCAATGCAGATTCGAAAGTTGCGTTTCTTCATCGGAAATTAAGGTTGGCGGATTTCACACCCCGCGTCTGTCGCCCCACAGCCGGATGTGGAGGCGGTCGCAAAATCGGAAACCCCGGTCGCGGCAGATGTCCGCCAGCCACGGCGCGTTGTGGTCCAGCTCCGCGACCGTCCGGCCTTCCGGCATCAGCAGGACGCGTTGAATCGGGAGGGAGTGGGCGGAACAAAGGGCTTCGATTTCCTTCATGTCCGTCGGCTCGGCCACCACGAACTTGAACCACGCCTTGGGTGAGGCCGCGAAAAACCGCAGCGCCGCTGCATTCAGCCGCAGCGCGTCGGGCATGCCCGCATTGGCCAATTTCGGGGAAACATTGAACTGGTTCACCGCCTCGTGGAAATCCGGCGAGGGGATGCGGGTGCCGTTGGTTTCTACCTCGAATTGATGCTCCGGCTGCCGCTCGCGGATGTGCCCGATCATTTCGAGAAACGCCATTTCTTGCAACAACGGCTCGCCGCCGGTGATCACCGTCCGCGGACAGCCGAACGCCAGCACCCGCTCCGCCGCTTCCGCCGGCTCGATTTCATAGGTCACTTCCGCCTTCCGGTGCTTGGCGTATCCGGGCACCACATCCTTCTCGTGCGGCCACGGCGTGCCTTCGAAATTCCACGTGTGATCCGTATCGCACCAGACGCAGTGGAGATTGCAGCGGGACGCCCGGATGAACACGGCGGGCGCGCCGACGCTCACGCCCTCGCCTTGGATCGTGTGAAAAATTTCAGGGCCGTCGCCGAGTTTCGCGAGTTTCATGGACGCCACGGATCAAACACGGATGAACGCGGATGGACATTGATTTTTCGCGCCGATAGGTTTTCCCCATGAGCATCATCACCGGCCGCGGCGATTCCGGCGACACCGATCTGTTATTCGGCAAGCGCATCGCCAAAACCTCCCTGCGCATCGAAGCCCTCGGCAATGTGGATGAACTCAATGCCGCGCTCGGCCTCGCCCGCGCCGCCGCGCACGACGCGGGATGGATCGCGTTGATCGATCGACTCCAGTCTTTGCTCATCGGACTGATGGGCCAGCTCGCCTATCTGCCCGAGGATGAAGACCGCTATCGCGAGAAAAAATTCGCTGCTCTCACTGCTGATGATCTCGATTGGCTGGTCGCGGAGGCTCATCGCTACGAGGCACAAGGCATCCAATTCACGGGCTGGGCCCGGCCCGGCGCGGATGGGTCGCTGGCCCGCGCCGGCCTTGATCTAGCAAGAGCCGTCGCCCGCCGCGCCGAGCGCAGCGTGCTCGTCCTCCACGAATCGGGCGAAACGGTGCCGGAGGTCGTGCGGCTGTTTTTCAACCGGCTGTCGGATCTCCTGTGGATCCTTGCCCGCGTCGTCAACGGCTGACCGCAGCGGCTGATTTCCAAAGATTTCAAAAAGGGGTTGCCAACGGGGTATCGAGTTCCTAGCGTCCCGCCCTCCAAGGGCAGGTGTCAGAGTGGTCGAATGAGCACGCTTGGAAAGCGTGTGTGGCAGCAATGTCACCGAGGGTTCGAATCCCTCCCTGTCCGCCATATTCCCGTGTGGTTTCTCAGTTCCGAGGATCCGTCGCGGATGGAATGGACTCTGGACAAGCCGCCGTACGACTAGTAGTTTCTGCCCATGGGAAAGCCGAAAACGCTCGTGGACACAGCGCGCGAGATGGGGAAAATCCGCTCAAGTCAGCCATTGCGCACATCGGAAAAAATGCGCGAACAACTGGAGACGAACCGTTCGAGCTACGCCGACAGGCCGCAATCGCCCAGCGCGATGCCCTCGTCCAATGGGCACAAAGCCGCAGTCTGATGCTCGCTCGCTCCCTGTGGGAAGGAAAAGCCGCGATTGGTGGCTCCGAGCACGATATTTGGGAGGAACCGGGCGAATATTGGAAAGTGACGCGCCCTGACCGGTTCGGATGGACGGTCCTTCCCGGAGACGACGGCTTTCCCGTTCTCAGTGAGGCGACACCCATTGAGTATTTGGAGCGATGGTCGAATGCGGTCCGCTACTTTGGGGACCAAGTCCGCCTCCGAGGCGTGGTGAAATCGGACGAAGGCGTGCAGGTGGTTGTTTCGCAGGCCTACATCGAAGGTCCGTATCCGCGGAAGGAGGAGATCATCCGGGACATGCTGAGCCGGGGTTTCTCCCTGGTGCCACGGTTCTCCATCGGCGCGGAATGCGATTCGTCATTCTATCATCTGGCAGAAAGAGTCGCGGTTTTCGATGCGGCGGCGGATAATTTCATTCTCAGCCAAGGAGTGCCAATCCCGGTGGACGTGGTCACGTTGATACCCGCTGACAAATTGCACCGGCAATTGTTAGCTTTGATCTTCGGACGATGATGGACTCCCGTTCCTATCCCGCCCGCTGCGGACTAGCCGTTCTATCAGGCGCGGCCTATGCCATGGCCTATCCGCCGCTCGGCTGGGGGTGGCTGGTGATTCCCGGGCTGGCCGGGTTGTTGGTGGCCTTGCATGGCCAAAGCGGGACTCGCGCCCGGGCCATCGGGTTTCTGCACGGAATAACCGCCTATGGGTTGGGCCTGTCATGGCTGATAGAGGTTTTCGGCGGCATGGCGGTGGTGCTGTGGTGCGTCCTCGCCGCGTTCACCGCGTTGTTCGCGGAAATGCAGGGCCGGGCCAGCCTGCGCGGGGTGAGCGGCTGGTGGCTCGCGATTTTCACCTCGCTGAACTGGTGCGGCTGGGAGTTCATCCGGGCGGAGTTGTTTCCGCTCAAATTCCCGTGGATGACCGCCGGCCTCGCGATCGGCCCCAACGCGCTGCTGCCGTGGATCGGGGTCTATGGAGTAGGAACGCTTGTCGTGCTTGCCGCGACGTTGTTGTTCATGAGGAAATGGAAATCCGCAGCGGCCGGACTAACGGTTTTGGTTCTGGCGGTGAGTTTGTATCCCAAGTGCCCGGAGCCTGAGGCAAACGATCCTCTCGCGGTGAAAGTCGCCGGGTTGCAGTTGGAGAACGTTTCACTAACCGAGTATCTGGCGGGAACCCGGAACCTGCCTCCCGGAATCCAGCACGTCGTCTGGCCCGAGTATGCCGTGCCCTACGACCTCCGGGCTACCAAGCGCGATCTTGGCCTCGTCCAAGACCTTTGCCGGGAGCGTGACATCACCCTCACGCTCGGCACCCAGTCCCGCCCTAACGGCGGGGATGTCTGGCGCAACATCGCCCTCACCCTCGATCCCTCCGGCGTCCGTGGCGAACACACCAAGGTCCACCCCGTGCATTTCTTCGACGACGGCATCCCCGGCACCACCGCGCTGCCGGTCCTAACTGCCCACGGGAAAATCGGCACGCCGATCTGCTTCGACTGCGACTACGAAGGCGTCGTCCGCCGGATGACGGTCGCAGGCGCGGAGCTGTTCGTGGTGCCGACGATGGATGCGGAAAAATGGACCGCCCGGCAGCACGACCAACACGCCGGGTTGTTTCGCATCCGCGCCTGCGAAAACGGACGCTGGATATTCGTCGTCGCGACCTCGGGAGTTTCCCAATTGATAGATCCTAACGGCCACGTCCACGCCCGGCTGGCACCGCTCCAACAGGGAACGATTTCCGGAATCATGAGGCGGGAAACGAAGCTCACATTCTACACGCGCTACGGGTGGCTCGCGCCGTGGTGCGTGCTGGGGCTTGCAGCCGCCTGTTGGATGGTCCTGCTTTGGCCCACGCGTCAGTCGAAACCGGCGTGAATGCGACTACCTCGCCAGTGTCGCGCTCATCAGGCCGATCATCACTTCATTCGCCAGCGCGCGGACGGTTAGAGATTGGAGTTCTTTCTCCGGACTCAGCGCCATGTCCAACACTGTCGCGGCACCGCCATCGACATCGCCGCCTTTGCCTTTGCCCTTGAAGGTCGCTAGGTCGAGGCTGCGGACCTTGCCGGTTTTCAAATCGACGCGCAGCGGGATCGGCTCGGGCCGGCGGAAGGCGTAGTCGTCGATCATGTAGTCCTGTTCGATCGGCCACCAGGTCGTCGGGTTTTCAAGAGCGAGCCGCTCTGTTGTGCCGTCGGTGTAGGTCGCGATCACTTCGCCGTTGTCGAACCGGCTTTGCATCGAATTGGTCGATCCCGCCATCAGCAGATAGATGCGCGACGCCTTGCCTGATAGAGGAACGGTGATTTCATGCGGGTAGTTGTCCCAGCGGGAGGTGAACGCGATGTTCCGCGCATCGCCGGTGCCGGGAGTTAGAAACGGGATTCCCTGCGGCAGCAGGAAGCGGCCGTTGGATTGGCTGGCGGCGGCCCGCAGTCCGGTATCGTCGATCTCCGCGTTGGCGAGCTTGTCGGTTAGGTTCCAGTGGACCCAACTGCCGATCCCCTGCAGCGGAATGGCCAGCGAGCAATAGGGCGAGCGCGGCGAGCGGTATTCGTTCTTGAAAATTTGGGTAACCTTGTCGTTGAGCACAGGCGCAAGATCCACGCACTCCAGCTTGCCTGTCACCGTGGTCACGCGCGTCCAGTCGGTCATCGGATAGGGGGATTTGCCAGCGACTTCCACGCTGATAGGTGACCACCAGGCCAGCGCACCTTGCTGGAGTTTGGCGAAAACGGTGCGGCTTCCCGGGGTGCCGGTCACTGCGGCTTGGAGCAAGTTTCCCTTGCTGACCGGATCTTTAAGGATCTGTTGCGTGTCGGAAATTTCCACAATCCGCGCACTGCCGAATTCCGCGCGCATTTGTCCGCTGGCATCCACCGTTGCCGCAGCGGGCGCGAAGGGGATTTCTCCGCTCCAGGAAATGGCGACATCATGCTTGCCCCCCGGTGCGGTTAGGATTTCCACCTGCGGCGTGCCGACGGAGTCTTCCAGCACACGCCACTTCGCGGGCTGGCCGTTGACGGTGACGGCCGCGATGCTGTCGCGCAGGGCGGGTACCACGAGGTGCAACGCCAGCGGTTTCGCAAAGCGCGATTCGATCTGATAGGATTCGGCTAGTCCCTTGCGTTGGAAGCTTACGCTGAAATCCGGGTGGCGGATCGATGCGTGTTCCCATGCCGCTGGGAAGCCGGGCTGCACCGTTAGCTCGCCGGCAAGCACGTTCGGTTTCACTCCGAACAAGCCTTCGATCAGGGCGCGCGATGTCATGCCGACGCCATCGGCGAAATCGCGCTGGGTTTCACCGCGCGCCATGTCGAACTGGGTACACATCCCGACATTGCCGGGGCACAAGCCTGTGAACATGCTGTCGAGGAGCAGGCCTTTGTATAAATGGAACGCCTCGTCGCCGCGTCCGGCCTGCCAGTAAGCCAGCGCCGAATGCGCGGACTCGGCCATGACGACGTTGTTGGTGGACCAGCGGTAGGGCATCCACGTCGTGGTCGGCAGCGTGAAGCATCCCTCGCCCTGGATCGGGATGTGGGGCATCTGCGTATCGACAAATCGCGACATCTGCCAGGCCTCCAGCGGGGTCGTCACTTCGGAATCGAGCGTGTGATAGAACGTCCACAACGCGGCATTCGGATGCGTGAGCTGGAGTCCTAGCAAATCTTTCCACTCGGCATACCAGCCGCGGTCGGGCAGCCACAACTCGCGGCGCATCGCCTTGAGAATGAGGTCCGCCTCGCGGGCGTAAGGCTCCGGATCCTTGCCTATCAGCGTGGCGACAGCGGCCGCCATTTTGTTGTGATAGAAATTGTAAGCCGACGAGTGGGTGACGCCGCCGCCGTGGTATTGCAGGTCGTCGCTCGCCCAGATGCAGCAATAAGCCTCGTACAGCGGCAACGAGTCCGGGCCGAACGGACGGCGGAACAAGCGCCGCTCCCACGCGAGATGGCGCTCGATCGCCGGCCAGTTTTCGCGCGCGAAATCGAGGTCGCCCGTCCACAGCAGGTGCCGGAACAGCACGTCGATGCCCGGCAGGTTCATGTCGTAGTGCGACTTCGTTAGATCGCCATTCGAATGCAGCACCGGTTCGTTGCG
>JAYTEI010000200.1:0-3444 GCA_043735445.1 Akkermansiaceae bacterium
TCCCGGAACGCTTTGCGCGGGTAGCGGAATTCAAAGAGGGCGTCACGTTCAGGTAGGTTTTGTCGCCACCACAGAGGTCGCGGTCATACCGGAAGGTGATCCCGTAATGGACCTGTGGGTCAAGCGGTTGCATGTTGTTTCCCAGGAAGATTGGCCGCCTCCACTTTGCGTAACGCGGCCGAAGCGAGTTCAATTGCGTTACGGCTCGCAGGTTCGCCGCACCGGGCTTCACCTTGGGGATGGGGATTGCTCCTTTCGGTGCGGGATTGGCTAAAGGTTGGACACTTATTTCGCATGATGATCACATTTCAGATCACTAGAAGTCAGACTTATCCTGACGGTCAAAACGACCGGACCCTACTTCGTCATTTCCCGCTCTCGGATCAGACTTCTCTTTCTCTTCCCATCGGCCACGCGGACAGGAGTGCCCACCCTCCTTACCACACCCCAAGCTTCACCAACTGCCGATTCGCCACTTCCGCCCAGCCCCTGTTAGCCGCCGGCGATGCGGGCGATGGATGCAGGATCCGCCCGATTGCCGCCGTGCTTCCGTTAGCCGCAGCAGCGCGGCGCAGGCGCTCTTCCGCGAAGCCGCCCACGCCGATCAGCCATGACGGCTTCAACAAGGCAATGACTTCCCGCAAATGCTTGAGACAAGCCCGCTCCACCGCAGCCATTTCCGCAGCGGGAAGTTTGTCGGGCGTTAGATTCGCGCCGGTGGCACTCATCCACACCAGCGGGCAGTAGTTGAGCACGAAATGATCTTTGAAAAACGCCTCTGCAGTTTCAAACCGCCCCGCAAACAACCCCCACAAGCGCCGCCCGCTCACTTCCGAGCGTTGGCATCGGAAGCCCTCGACCGGGCGCTTTGGATGCTCCGGCTCAGGCTTGCCGATTGCCGTTTCGATCCCCATCCAGTCACGCACTGCGGCGACCTCGCCGAACGGCACACCCGTCTGCGCCATCCCGAACGGGCCGGGATTCATCCCGAGAAACACCACCCGCTTGTCTCCCCCACCGAAGCGCTCCAGATAGAGCCGATGCGCTTCCCAAGTGTAATCCAAGGTCCGGTAAACATACGCCACCGGCGGTGAAAATTCGAGGTCTCTCAGCTCTCCGCCCAGACGCTGCGTGGCTGCGATCAACTCGTTCATGAAAATTCAGCCGTTAGTTTTTCCACGCGAAGACCAACACTAGAAACGCCGTCGGGATGTAGAGCAGCGTGAAGAAAAACAAGCGTCGCGCCGAGGTCCGCTCGCCATCGCGAGTGAATTTCAGCGCCAGCCCCATCATCACGAATGCCAGCAAGGGGCCGACGATGGTCCATAACAGCTTTGCGGATCCCAAGAACGCCGGCAGCAGCGAAAACGCCGCCAGCATCAGCGCAAACATCGCGGCAAGCAGTCCGCTCTTCTTGCCAGTTAGATCGCCGTTCGACCACATCTTGTAGCCCACCGATTCATATTCGTCGCGGTAGAGCCAGTTGATCGCGATGAAATGCGGGAGCTGCCAGAAGAACAACAGCCCGAACAAAAACCACGCCTCCCAGCCGATCCCGCCGCCCGCGCCCACCCAGCCGATCACCGGCGGGAGCGCTCCGGTGACCGCGCCGACCAGCGTGTTCGCCGAGCTGAAGCGCTTCATCGGCGTGTAGATGAAAACGTAAATTGCCACCGTCGCTGCGGCGAGATAGGCAGCTAGATTTCCCACCTGCGCCGCCAAGTGGATGATCCCGACGGCTGATAGCACCCAGCCGATGCCGAACGCCACCAGCGGGTCCATCCGCCGCGACGGCAGCGGGCGATCCGCCGTGCGCTTCATTCGCGCGTCCAGATCCACCTCCATCAATTGATTAAAAGCCGCCGAGCCAAATGCCGCCGCCGCCGTCCCGAGGATGGTGTGCAGCAGCTTCATCCAGTGCATCCCCTCCGGCCCCAGCGAATACAGCAGAAACCCAAAAAACGTGGTGACCAGCACGAAAAAATTCAGCCGCACCTTCATCAGCACCCCAAGATCCTGCCGCAATCCCGGCGGCGGCGGAATCACTTCCTCGGCGGCAGTCGTTTCATTCATTCCAGGTTCATCCATAGGCGCGGCGAGATGATGGATGCCATCCCGAGATTTCCAAGCCGCGACTTGACCTTCTTGCTGGAACTATTTCATCGCCCACCTCAGCGCTACCGATGCCTGAAGTCCTGTTCCGTGAGGACAAATGGCCCGTCTCGAATTTCCCGGTTTCTTGTCGGCTCCGAGAAACCAGGTCACCTGGCGGTCCTTGGAAAGACGACTTACGACGGGATTGATTCGAATTGCCCCTCGGGCATTCCGGGTAACAAGAGTTGTGGCATGGTGCGGATTGGGTTTCGCTTCCGTGCTGCGGAAGGCGCAGTTTACGCCAAATCATTTTCCGAGCCGCCTACGAAAAATCAAGGATCCGGCGCAACCGGATCAGGATGTCTGGACTTACCCTGCTCATCGGGCACCAGTCGTTCATCGTCCGCTCTCCACTTCTTCGCTGATCTCTGATCTCTCCAAGGCCTGCTGGAAAAGAACGCCAACTCCGGTGCCGGCCAATATTTCACGCCGCGCCCGCTCATCGACTCGATGGTCGCACTGATGAAACCGCAGCCCGGCGAGCACGTTCATGATCCTGCGGCCGGCACCATCGGTTTCCTCGAGGCTGCGGACCGCTTCATCAAGGAACACAGCGACCAACTCTTCGACCTCTCCGCCGATCTCCAGGAGTTCCAGAAGAACCAGGCCTGCACCGGCATGGAGCTGGTGCCCGACACCCACCGGCTCGCGTTGATGAATGCGCTGCAGCACGACATCTATAGCCCGATTTTGTTAAGCGACACGCTTTCCGGCGACGGCCAATGGCTCAAGGATGCGGATCTCGTGCTGTGGAATCCACCCTTCGGCACCAAGAAAGGCGGCGGCTCCATGAACATTGAGCATCGAAGTGAAGATGGGCAAGGAGCGGCGATCTCCGAATCGCCGTGCCCATGGCTAGCCGATGACGAGCGGCTTGGCTCATCGCATCGTCACCTCATGGGCTTCGGCGGATCGGAGTCCGCCGCTCCTTGGGACACGGCGGCCGAACCGGCTCCATGAACATTGAGCATCGAAGTGAAGATGGGTAAGGAGCGGCGATCTCCGAATCGCCGTGCCCATGGCTAGCCGATGAAGAGCGGCTTGGCTCATCGCATCGTCACCTCATGGGCTTCGGCGGATCGGAGTCCGCCGCTCCTTGGGACACGGCCACCTTCGGAATGCATTACGCGATCACGTAGAAAAGAGAATGCTTGCCACGGGAAGGGCTGATTGATAATTAACGAATATTGAACGTTTCGTTAAAGCCCTCTAAATTGCTGATCGTGCTGGTGGCTTCAAGCTTGGCTTGGATCGGCGTGCTTACGCTGGCAGCGGTGGCTTGGTTCGGCA
>JAYTEI010000201.1:0-7572 GCA_043735445.1 Akkermansiaceae bacterium
TTGGTGGTGGTGACGATGTAGCGGAGCGTGAATGGCTTTTGGCCGGAGGCGGTGAAGAAGCTGTCGATGTCGGCCTTCCGCACGCGGTAGTCCTCGGCGTAGCATTTGCACTGGATGGCGTGGAATTCCTCGGTGCCGTGGGTCTTGGCGACGAGGTCGATGCCGGTGTCCTTGGCGGAGAAGCCGTGCGCGTTCGCCCAGTCGGCGAACAGCCAGACGTCGGAGTAGAGATCGGCGAAGCGGGGCTCGTTGCGGAAATAGGTGCGGATGAGTTCCTCGAAGTAGCTGCCCTTTTCGCGTTCGGTCTGGGATTGGGCGCGGTAGGTGGCGAGGATGCTTTTGAGGGAATTCATGAATTGCCGGGAGGTTAGACCGGCGGGCGGGGAGGGGAAGCAATTATCCGCGGCTTTTCCACTCCCGCCAATTTGGAACGGTCCCCAAGCGGCGAATCGTCTCGCCAGTGGGGAGGGATGCTGGTGGAGTCCGGGAGGGCCGCATGGAAATCGTCAAGACGCTACTAAAGATCCTGGTGATCGCCGTCGTCTATGTGGGAATCGGTCCGCTGCTCGGGTACTATCTGAAAGGCAGGGAGCGCGCCCGGCGGGTGACCTTGGGATTCATGGCGTGGTGGCTGGTGCGGCCGCCGTCGGATTTTACCTTGATGCTTTATTCGATCGAGAAATACCGGGGTCACACCAAGGGCTTCGAGTTCAATTGGATCGAGGCGATTGGGATCGGCCTGGCGCTGGCGGCCTTGTTGGAGAGGCGGAAGGATTTCCGGTTCCTGCCGCCGGGGTTGTGGGCGTGGTTGCTGTGGATCGCGGTGGGTTTGTTATCGGTGCCCGGTGCGATCGAGCCGGTTTACGCGCTGATGCCGGCGTTCAAGTTCGCGAAGATGGCGTTCGTGTTCGTCGGGGTGTTCGCCGCGCTGCATGACGAGCGCGATGTTAAGGCGGTGATGCGTGGCTTCGCCGTCGCGTTGATCATGCAAATGATTGTTTGTTTATGGGGCCGCTATGTGATGGGTGGTTTTCGGGTGACCGGCTGGTTCGAGCATCAGAACCCGATGGCGATGTGGTCCTACATGGTGGCGTTCCCGCTGCTGGCGCTGGCGATTTCCAAGCAGACCCCGCTGCGGGATGTGATCTTGTTTTTCAGCGCGTTCGCAGCGGCCGGACTGGTGGTGGTGCTGTCGGTTTCGCGCGCCTCGCTGGCGGCATTCGCGGTGGGCTCGGTGATTGTCATGGCGGGCTCCTTTCTGCAGGGGATCACCCTGCGGCGGGTGCTGCTGGCGGTGGGCGGGGCGCTCGGCGGTGTGGTGGTGATGGCGATCGCCGCAGACACCTTCATGGCCCGGATGGGCGACGACAGCTCGCCGAAAAACGACCTGCGGTGGGCGCTCAACAAACAATCGGCGGCGATGCACGACGACCATCCGTGGGTCGGCATCGGCTGGAACAATTTCGGGCTGGTGAACAGCCGCCCGCTGGGGATGAAATACTCGGCGATTTTAGAGCAGTGGGAACACAACCGCGGGCAGAGGATTTATGCCAAAAACTTCATGGCCAATCCGCTGACCGAGAGCATGTACTGGTTGTTTCTAGCGGAAAACGGCACGCTGGGATTTGCCACGTTCATGCTGTTCGCCGCGATCACCCTGTGGCACGGCCTGCGGTCCACGGTGCATTTCTGGAAATCGCCGATCGGGCTGTTGTTGTTCGGGATGACGGTGGCGCTGGCGGTCACCTATTTCCACATGCAGGTCGAGCGGGTGCTGACGCAAACGAAGAATCTAACGACGTGGCTGATGTTCTGCGCGATCCTCTCGCGGGCCGAGTGGTGGCGCCGGCAGGAGAAGGCGAGGAAGAGATCGTAGGATCGATCGGGGATCGGAGATCGGGGATCGGGGAATTCTGATCTCCTATCTCCTATCTCCTATCTCCTATCTCCTATCTCCTATCTCCTATCTCCTATCTCCTATCTCCTATCTCCTATCTTTCACGGCTGCCCGACGGGAATGCTGATCACCGGATTCTCGGTGCTGCCGCCGAGACGGCTGCCCTCGCTAACAGCGATGCTGCGGGCGCTGTCCCGGAAAATGAGTTTGACGGTGGCTTCCAACAGCCCCAGCGGTCGTTGAGGAATCCAGACGATGTCACCGGGTTGCAGCAGGACGTTGGTTTCCTTGCCGGTGAGGATGGCCCGCAGGTTGACGATCGAGGCGGAGGGGTTGTCGAGCGTGCCGCGGACAATGACGACCTGGTCGAGGTAGGCGTCCTTGGCCGGGCCTTTGCCTTGGGCGATGCAGTCCACCAGTGTGAGCGAATCCTTGTAGCCGACGGCCTGCGGGGTGGCGACCGCACCTAGCAGCATGACCGTGGACGAGGTGGAGGACGGTAGATAGATGAGGTCGTTGTGGTGCAGATAGATGTTCTGCGAGGTGTCGCCACTGCGGATGAGTTTTTCGAAATTCACCGGCAGGATGTCGCCGTTGCGGATGACCACGCTGTTGGAGAGATCGGCGAGTTCCTGGGTCGTGCCGGATTGCCGCGACGTGTAAAGCCCGCCGGACTCGGAGATGGCTTCTAGCAGCGTGGTCGGCTGGCGGAGGGGGAAAATGCCCGGTTTGAACACCCGGCCGAGGATCCAGTAACGCCGCGAGCGGACTTCCACGAGGCTGATATTGACCAGCGGGTTGGTGTAGTCGCGCTTGAGGGCTTCCGTGAGGCGCTTGGCGAAATCCGCCTGGGTGAGTCCTTCCGCACGGATGCCGCCGGCGAGGTTGTAGTAGATCATGCCATCCGGCATCACGAACGTGCGGGCGAGGGTGCCGGGGATCTCGGCGATCTCGATTTCCAGGACGTCGCCGGGGCCGAGGATGTAAGGTTCGGCCGGTGGGGTCAGCAGCTTGGAATCCAGCGGGCGCTTGATGGTGACGTTGGTGAAGGTGAGGTTCTTGACCGTCTGGTTGGTCGCGCGCGCGTCGAACTGGGATTTGGGAATCTGCTGCTGGCAGGCAACTAACAGGCATAGCGCGGGCGCCACGAGCGGCAGCAGGGAAATGCGGAACATCACGGTGGATTGATGAAGGGACCGACGTTGAGATTGACCCAACTGGAGGTGGCGCTGGTGACGAATGACGAGAGGGCCATCTTGGCAATCTCCTCCGCTGCGGTCCAGGGTTTGTCCGAGATGTAAACGATGTCCTTGGGTTGGAGAACCAGATCCCTTTCCTTGCCGGCCAGGACGTTCTTCACGTTGACGACGATGGTCTGCGGTTTGTCGAAGCTGCCGCGGATGACCAGCACGCAGCCGGTCCAGGCGTTCGGGGTGAACCCGCCACGACGGGTGATGGCGGCAACTACCGAGGCATCCGGGGTGAGTGCCTGGATCCCCGGATTGGCAACGGCTCCGAGCACGTAGTAGTCGTTGGAGAGATTGGAAGCGATGAAGATGAAATCGTTAGGTTCGATCTCGATGTTGCGGCGCATGTCGCCATCCCGCAGGAGACGGCGGAAATCGACATCAAGCCGTTTGCCATCACGGGAAATGAAGGAGCGCTCGAGGTCGGCGATTTCGACGGTGTTTTGCTCCAGGAGGCCGGTTTCGAGGCCGCCGGCGTTGGCGATGGCTTCAACCAGGGTGATCGGGCGTTCGAGGGTGACCACGCCGCGGATCACCACCTTGCCGAGGATGGTGAAGCGCTTGGAGCCGACTTCCTGCGGCGTGATGATGACCCGCGGCGAGCGGAAGTGGGCGGTTAGGGAGGTTTCAATCGCCAGCCGCGCCTCGTCGAGGGTGAGGCCGGCGATCTTGACGTTCTGGGCCTGCAGAAAGCTGATGGTGCCGTCCGGCGCGATGCGGAACCCCGGGCGGTCGAGTTCGGGGCGGCCGAAGAGCGAGAAGTTGACGACGTCGCCGGGGCCGAGTTCATAACGGTTGCGCCACGAGACCGCCGCCGTCGGGCCTTGGTTGCCCGGAGCCTTGGCCCCTGAAGGGGCGGTTTGCCCGTGAAGGGCAAGCACGGTGCCGCCATGAAGGATGAGTGCGGTTAGAACGCTTTTCATGGCGGCGGGATGTCAGGAAAACCGTTGGGTTAGGAAGCAGGAAAGCACGTCCGCTGCCTGGCGGATGGAGCCTTCGGGGCGCTCGGTCCAAGCGATGGTGCCATTGCAGGGCGGGAGATAGGCGCCGGTTAGAGAGCGGGATTGGACCGCAAGCCGCAGCGTGGATTTGTGTCCAGAGACGACGGACATCCAGTAGTCCACCCGCGCAAGGACCTCGCGTGCATCGCCGTGGGGAAGCGACGAAGCGCGGACAATCGTCGCCACCGGATGCGGTGAGGACGGCGGCGCGGGATGAGCGGTCGCGGGCGGGTGGGGAAGCCATTCCAGCGAATCCGGGCGGGGGAAATTGCTCCACAGCGGATCCGGTGTTAGGTCGTGGACGCGGATGGGATTTCCCGTGTCCTCCAAGGCGGCGGCGGCGAGCAGCGACCAGAACCGGCGTTCGTCCGCGGGATCCACTGCGGCGGTCCAGAACAGGATGTGCCCCGGGGCATTGAGGCGCGGCGCGAGGTGAGTGATCCAGAAGTGATCGATGGCAGTGCGCGCGTCCTGATCGGTGGAGCGGGGGAGGTTGGCCACCAGCGGCGCACGCGTCGCGGCGCAGCATTCGAGGACCGAGCGCCGCGACGTGCGGTGGGTGAGCAGCAGCGTGAGCATGGCGGCGATCGCCGCCCCGAAAATCCCACCCGCCGCGCCGAGGATCGCGGGTTTGGCGACCAGCGAGGAGGGAGTGATCCGGCGCGGATCGGGCGCTTGGAAGACCTGCCAGTAACCGGGGGCGCCGGACGCGAAAATCTCCGCTTCCTTCAGCCGGTTGCTCATGATGGAAAGTCCTTCGCCGATGGCATCACGCTTTTTCTTCATCGCATCGTAACCGCTGATGATCGCGGGAAATTGCGCGATCCGTCCGGCCGCGATGGCGTCGAGTTTTTCAAGGGAGCGGATCTGGCTGTTAGCCTCCAACAGCTCGTTGTCGAGGGTGAGAATGGACAGGTAGAGCTGATTGCCAAGGGGCGTTCCGGTGTAGGAATCGAGGTCGGCGTCGTCCACGTTCTTCTCGCCGAGTTTGGCGATCTGCGCGCCGAGGTATTCGAGGCTTTGCAATTTCGCCTGGACCAGCGGATTGGCGTCGGTGTAGGTCGCGCGGAGGTTGGCGAGTTCGTCCCGGGCGGTTCTGAGCTGCAATTCAAGCGGACTCTGGCGCTGGATTTGTCCGGTTAGACTCTTGAGCTGTTCGCCCTTGGCCGCGGCGGTGCTGCGGGCGGTTTCCAACTGCAGCTCGATCAGCGAGGCCTTGGACAGCGCGGCGGCCACCTGCGCCTCGCCGCCGAGGTAGTCGTGCTGCTTGGAAAAATCGAGAATCTCCAGGTTGGTCGCGGCGGTTTGTTGTTCCAGGTCGGACACTTCCTTTTGCAGGATCAGGCGGACCTCGTGGGCTTCCGTTTGCTGGAGCCGCTGGGTGTAGGCGTTGATTTCCTCCGCCCAGATGCCACTGAATGCCACCGCGTCCTCCGCGCTAACGGGCGAGTGATAGGTGATGAAATAGATGTCGGTGCCTTCGAGCTGTTTGGCCTCGATCAGGGTGCGGGCTCGATTCGGATCGACACCGTTGTTGGACCGCTTGACCGCCAGGTCCAGCGGCTCGGAAGCGGTTAGGGTGGCGAGCAGCGTGGCGTCGTTGAGATCCACCGGTCGATAGGCCTGGCCGGTTTCCGAAGTCTGCACCGTGTGCGGCACCCGCCGCTTGATCAGCGAAACGGAAATCGCGAACGACTGCCGCGTGATCTTGATCCCGGCCAGCGCCCCGAGCGTCCCGCAGACGATCAGCCCGATCACGATCCACGGCCACCGCGAGAGCACTCCCGCCAGCAACCGTACCGGGTCAAAAGGAAGCGGGAAACGGAACCGCAGGATGTCCTTGGAGGCGGCACGGCCCGCATCCGGCGTGGCGTCCGCGCCGGAGGTGAGATTCGGTCCCGTCGGAGAAACCAGGCCGGAATGATCGTTCTTATTTCGGATAAGTTAAGTATGTGGCGGTTCGGGTTGGCTTTGCAAGCTGAGAATGGCGGACGAAAAGGACCGGCCGAACGACGCGAGCGACATGCTGCCGCGGACCTTTTGGACGAGATCGAGATGGGGTTTCGGCCGGCCTTGCGCGATGAAGCGGGCGAGTGCGGAGGTTATCGCGGCCGGATCGTTGGCTTGGAAGCGCCATTCCGCAGGCAGCAGATCCTTCATGCCGTCGCGGGCGCTGCCGAGGACGGCGGTGCCCGAGGCGAGGGCTTCCAACATGACTAACGGCAGGCCTTCGTAGCGGGAGGGGATGACTAGGGCGTCGAGCGCCTGATAGAGTGTCGCGGGATCGGTCCAAGAGAGGACGGTGCCAGAGAGTTGGTGTTGTCTAATGAGCGCTCGCAGTGCTTCGATGTTGGGTCCGTCGCCAGCGAAGACGAGGTGGCAGGATTTCGCGAGCGCGGGATCCGCGGCGACGGCTTGGACGAGCAGGTGTTGTTGTTTCTGGCGGAACTCGATGCGGCCGATCACGCCGATGCGGACCTTGTCGAACGGCATGCCTAACTGACCGCAGGCGGCTTGGGCGTCGCCGGGTTGGAAGCGGCTGGTATCGACGCCGTTATAGACGATGGCGATCGGCGCGGTGGCTCCCTGGAGTTTCAGGAGCCGCGCCATTTCGTCGGTGATGGTGATGAACGAGTCGGGCAGTTTGAAAAGGTGGGCGCAAAAAAGATCGCGCAGGGCCCCGAGGCGGGCACCCATTTCCGCGTTGGAGTGGGGGACGGGGATATAGCTGGTGGATGGGATTCCGGCGCGGCGCGCGGCGTGGAGCGCGAGCGAGGAGTGTTCGATGTTGCCCTGGATGGCGACGATGAGCGAGGGACTGAGTTGGCGGAATCGGTCGGCTAGCATCCGGCTGCGCGACGGCTTCAGCCGGTTGCGGAGGGCTTCGAGTTTCGATGACTGGTAGCCAACTTTTTCAAGTGCTAGCTGGGGATGGATGGCGGCGATGGCGGTGACCTTTTCGCAAAGTTTTTCGTTGGCCGCGGACGCGATGAAATGGACCGGCCCGGCAAAATCCGCAAGGACCGCCTCCAGGCCTAACAACGCCATCACTTCATGGCCGCCGAATACCGGGCTGTCGTCGTAGAAGAGGATGCTCATGGCGTGGCGGCGGCAAGCAGGAAGGCCTCGATCTCGCGGGTGATCGGCGCGATGTCGAAGCGGGTGCGGACTTCGTCGAGGCCAGTGGCGGCGATGCTTTCCCGCAGTTCTAGCGAGGAGCCGAGTTCGGCGATGCGGGTGGCGTAGAGTTCCGGATCGGCGGCGGCGGCGATGAGGGAATTGATCCCGTGGCGGGCCAATTCCGGTTGGCCGCCGTCGAGCGAGGTGATCACGGGAAGCCCGGAGGCCATGGCTTCGAGCGGGGTGATGGCAAACGGCTCGCCCCAGTTGGAGGTGAACAGGAGGGCGTCGTATTGCGAGTAGAGCT
>JAYTEI010000202.1:0-3430 GCA_043735445.1 Akkermansiaceae bacterium
AAGGGCCGGTTAGGTGAATTGATGGCCCAAGTTTGCGAAATCAAAGGGGTGGGAATGGACTCGGTATTTGACCCCATCCGCCGCGCGAACGGTGGCCGCTTCAAGTTGACGCCGACGCGTGGCAAGTCGTTTGAGTTCGATTGATTCACCCTCTCAAGTAGGTGGAGCGGTGCGGGGGTTAAATAGAGATATGCTACGGAGTTTCTCCCATAACTCCCGCTCTTCATGGTTGAGAGTGGCGGGTAGATGAATGTTGAGTATGGCGTGGAAATCGCCGCGGCCGGCGGTCTTTCCTTTCGGCAAGCCGCGCCCGCGGACCCGGAGTTGCTGGCCATTTTCGCTGCCGGGCGGGATTCGCAGCTTGATCGGGCCATCAAGGGTGGGAACCGTTAGTTCCGCGCCGAGCACGGCTTCCCACGGTGCGAGATCGAGGTCGTAATAAAGGTCCGTGCCTTCGGTGTGGAAATCTGGGTGAGCGGAGTGGCGCACTCGCAGGTAAAGATCGCCCGCCGGCGCGCCGCCGCTGCCGGGTTCACCTTGGCCGGGGACGCGGATGCGTTTGCCATCGGTGACTCCCGCCGGGATCCGGACTTGGAAGGACTGGGTCTCGACCTTGCCGCTGCGGGCGTTGGTGGTTTGGAGGGAAATCGGGCGGACGGCGCCGTGCATGGCTTCCTCGAGAGTGACAAGGATATCGCCCTCAATGTCGCCGCCTTTGCGTTCCCGCGAGCTGCTGGGCGCGGCGTTTTCAGGGAATCCATAGCGGCTGGCACCGCTGAAGTATTGCTCGAAAAAATCGCTGAAGCCAGTGCCGCCGAAGTTGAATTCCCGCCCGCCGCTAGGTGCTCGTCCCGGCTGCCGCCCGGCTTGGGGGTTTTGCCAATTCGCGCCGAGGTTATCATATTTTTTGCGCTTCTCAGGGTCGCCCAAAACCTCGTTGGCCTCATTGATTTCCTTAAACTTGGCCTCGGCGGTTTTCTTGTCCTTGGCCACGTCTGGGTGGTGTTTCCGCGCGAGTTTGCGAAAGGCTTTTTTGATGTCGGCGCTGCTGGCATCGCGCGGGACGCCGAGGGTTTGGTAGTAGTCTTTGAAGTCGGCGGGCATGGAAAATTTCGTGAACGGATGGTGAATCTAATCGGCTGCTAGGGAACTAACGCGGAATGAACTCTGCGATCTAATTTTCCAGCGGATCGCGAAATAGGCGAGCAGTAAAACCACGCTCGCGACCGCTGGGATGGCCCACGCCGGGATTGGGATTTTCGCTTTGAAGCGGAGAGTGACCGGGTTCTGGAGCGCTACGGCTAACGGATAGTCCCACACCAGTGTGCGGCCAGCGTCTTCAGTCCGGGTGGCGTTAGACTCGCTGGCTGCCGCCGGCAAATGGATGATGTAAGTGAGATTCCGGCCTTGGAATTGAGAGACGGGCAGAAAAATAGCGCCCGGCAATGCCTTGCCGGGAGCGATGGTGCGGGAGAAAGCGACGCTGCGCCCGTGGAGGTCCACGCTCATTTCGCCCGCCAGATGAGTGGCGGAGGTGGGGAGTTTTTCAAGCGCTGCGCCTTTGGAAATTTCCTTGAGATCCAAGGCGGAGTCGAAGGTGGCTAGGATGTGGATCTTGAGTCGGTCTTGGTCCGTCATCACCTCGAAGCTCGAGGTGGCAATCGCCGGAGTTTTCTTCAAAAACTCGCCGATGAGCCGCCGGACACCCGCTTCCCCACCTTGGAATCTAGCGGCGGCGGCGGGCAGGGAATAACTGACATCTGCCCGCCCGCTGCCGTTGGCGTTGAGCCAGATTTCCTCGCGGCCGTCGATGCATGAGACCAGCGCGCAAGCGCTGATGACCGTTAGAAATCGGATGGTGTGGCGCACAACTCCCATTAGCACATCGGCCGTTCCGAGCTGCACACGCGAGTTCGAGAGGTCATGCGGATAGCGTGTCACGATTGCCAGCGGAGGGCAACGCTTGGAACAAGCCCGGTAAATCCGGTAGATCGGCCGCGGATCGGGCGCGCTGTGAGGCGATGATTTGGCCGTCGCGAAACAAAAATGCGCCGGGCATTTGCAGGCCGTCGCCCGCGAGGTGGCCCAGGCCGCAGCCGTGGAAAATCGCCACTGCGCCACGCCACCAGACGTGCGGGCCGAACAATTCGAGGAAACCGGCTTTTCCCAAGCCGAACGCCCGATAGAGTTCGCAGCGCGGATCGGCGATGCGGACGACGCCGCTGCGCTCGCCGAGGAATTCGGTTTCCTTGCCGTTTTGCAGCATGTGGACGAGCACCAGTTCCGCGCCGTGGGCTGCGGCTTCCCGCTGGATTCCCTCGAGGCCGCGCAGGATCTGGCGGGTGAAGGTGCAACCGAAGTGACGCAGGAAAACTAGGGCTAGCAGTTTTGACTCGGACGCTGCGGCGAGGGTCTTGCCGTTAGAAAGCGAATAACTGTGAGCCGCCTCCGCGATGTCCAGCGGCTCGGCGCGGGTCGGCGGAACTCCGGCATGGGCACGCAAGCTGGCCCATAAAATGGCCGCGAATGGAACCCACCCGACAAGATCCGCGACCATCATCCAGCTCGACCGCAGTGGAATATCGTGCTGCATCAGCGCGATGCCGTAGCCGAGGATCGCAAGGGTAAACTTTGAAAATCCCACGAGCACGAGTGCCCAATGACGGATCGGATTTGTCGCCGCGAAGAGAAGACAGAACCCTAACATCCCGATGATGAGACCGACGCCCTGCCACATCAGCGGATGATTCGGCCGATCCACGCCGATCAAGTCGAACCAAAGGTGGGGCCAGAGAATGGACCAGACTGCGAACAGCAGGTGATAGATGCCGGCCCCTAGCAGGACATGGCGCATCCAGCGGGGAGTTTTGCAGCGGCCGCCGGTGCAGGCGAAAGACATGTCGGATCGTAAACGGCATTTGCCCCCACGCAATCGGCGGTTTCAGGGGAGTTTCAAGAGGTCATTCCTAACGCTAACAGCGCGCCGGATTTCTAAATCGGCGGAAATTTGCTGGAGGATGGGCATGGGGCGAGGTGTCTCTCGTGCAAGTCGAGAAGTGGCGTGCCTCCATTCCGCTCCACCAAATTTGTCGAAATGCGGCAAAGAATTCTTTGTTGCGTAATTGTTAGTTCGCGAGAACCGGTTCGACGACCCTCTCGATGCTCTGATGCCACTGCCCCCGCTCAACTTCCGCCTCAATCTCTTTGGAATCACGGGTGCTGCGACTAATCCGACTCGGCGCCATCGGTTTGATATCCTTTCCGCCTCAATCTCTTTGGAATCACGGGTGCTGCGACCGTGCGGCAACTGGGAAGACCGTAGTTTCCGCTTTCCGCCTCAATCTCTTTGGAATCACGGGTGCTGCGACGTCATAGTTGCGGATGTTTGAGACGCGGTAAGGTGCCGCCTCAATCTCTTTGGAATCACGGG
>JAYTEI010000203.1:0-16508 GCA_043735445.1 Akkermansiaceae bacterium
ACCATCCGTGTCTTTCACATGGCTGCTGATTTAGGCATCAGCCGGAAACGCATCACCCCCTCCTGGAAGGCTCCTCGGAGGGGGTGTCGCGGGCCAATCGTAGATTTTGCCGAGGATGAGCAGGATGATCAAGATCACCACAATCAGCCCGAGTCCACCGCTTGGCCCGTAGCCCCAGCTTTTGCTGTGGCCCCAGGATGGGAGTGCGCCCACCAAGGCGAGGATGAGGATGATGAGAAGTATAGTTCCGATGGTCATAGGAGTGGTTAGTTGGAGTTAATGTTATAGGGCTTGGAGATCAATAGGGGCGACCGACAATGATATACCCGGCACCACGATTTTGGTAATAGGTGTCGTTGACCTGATAGTAGCGAACGCCGCGATGTTCGACCGGGCGGTAGCCGCGTGGCAGCTTGGTGATGATCACTTCTTGCCGATCGTAGCGTGGCCGAGATGATTCATATCGAGGCAGGGGAGCATCCACCACCACATATCTGCCGGAGCGCGGGCGATAGTAAGTACCATTGTAGTTGTAGTAGTTAGTTCCGCCGATCACTTCGGTCCTATAGCCTGGAGGCAAGTTACTCACTTCATAACCGACATGGTAGGTGGTGACTGCATGCGACGGGCCGTGGTTCTGAACATAGGGATCGACGCAGCTTGGAAGCAGGGTGCCGATTGCGAGTGCCATGCTTCCTAGAACGATTGGATGGAGTGTTAAGGTTTTCATAGGTGGTTTGATGTGGGTTGATGGAGTGAAGCTAAAGGAAGTTTCGAAATGGTATTCGCAGGTATCAGGCCAAGATGACCCACTGCACGTACCGTATGGGTTGGCGGTTGTTCCTCGCGAGCTACGCGGTAGAAGTTCCCAAGTAATTGCACGAGCTATCGTGCAGAGTGCATTTATAAACTCTGTTATCGCGGAAGGAGCGATAAACGCGGTTGGCTGACTATATCAATCTCTCGCGGCGATGCTTGATGCGGATCATTGCGCGCTGCGATTTCCTCCCGATGTCGCATCAGATCAAGGTGCTTGGAAACGGTGAGTTCCAATTCAGTTTCGTGGGCGGTCGCCTTGGCCAAGGCTTGTTTTAGAATTCCGATGAAGTGGGTGTCGGGCACACATCCAGCATATTTCCGGTGAAGGTGGAGCAGAGTTACGACATCATGGCTTTCTACAGCGGCTTCGACCTTGGAGAGTATCAAGGATCGTCCGGTTTGGTATTCGCTGATGGTTTCGGACCGGGCAGCACAGTCAAAATAAATTTTAAAGAAGGCAGGCGATAAGAGCAGACCCATGATGATCGTCGTTTGGGCGACTCCTAAAGGATTTCTGGTTCGATGGCGCAATAGGGTAGCAGTCATAGGGAGGGATGGTTAGTCAGCGACAAAGTGCCGTGACGCATTTGCAATTTGAATGCCGGAAATCACGAGTTTTTCAAATCGCTCGGCGAGTGAGGGTGATTTTTTTATAAATAGCTGATGAGTCCCCCGTGATGAGCCGCAACGGGATTGCAGATCGCGGGAAGGAGCGACTAGATCTGGTGATTTGCAAGTTGATGGGGAAAGTGGCTGTCGCATCTCGCCACTCGCTTATTAGGTCCGGGCGGGACGCCCGGACAACGGACTGGAGCGGGACGCTCCAGCTACTTTTCGAAGAGAAACGGCCTGTCCGTTGTCATTGATACTAAGATTTCACGCTCAACGCCCATCGCGCGGGCCGAGACAAACCTAAAACGCATAAGCCGTTTTCACGCAA
The DNA here is from genome assembly GCA_043735445.1 of Akkermansiaceae bacterium. Classification (GTDB taxonomy): domain Bacteria; phylum Verrucomicrobiota; class Verrucomicrobiia; order Verrucomicrobiales; family Akkermansiaceae; genus Luteolibacter. Next base: position 1,760 of record JAYTEI010000203.1, read on the forward strand.
CACACCGGGCTTGTTCAACCAAAGGGTGCAGTCGGAGGACTCCTATCGTCGCCGGCGAGGACGTTGAGCTTCGCCTTTTGCCCGCGATGCATGGTTATAGAATCCGCAACAGCGGTGGGGGCGGGGAAAACTTTGTCCACTCCGGCGGTGCCGCTTGCGGTGATTTGGGCTTGGGAAAGCGCGTAGTCGTAGAGGCGGACTTCATTGTAGGCGATGTGGGCATTGCTATCGCCCGACCACTGGGATCGACCGAGCCAGTTGTTTACATCTTCGATCTGATTGAGCCGGAAGGGCAAGTCTGCGCTGCCGATGAGGGTGGCGTTCCGATACCAAGAAATCCTCCCGCCGGTGGCGGAATAGGTGCCGATGCCAGACTGATAGGTGCCGACAAAGTGGTATTGGGTGTTCGCGGCGATGGCGACGCTGACGTCGGTCTGATACTCGGTGCCGCCATCGATCCGGCCGGAAAGGCGCGGTCTGTCCAGAAACCCTTCGCGTGATGGCGAGAGCATGAAGCTGTCGCGTGCCTGGGCACCGCTGGGCGCGGTGGTTTCCGTGCCGACGATTTCACCGGTGCCGCCTGTATTCATTTGCTCAAAATCGAAGAGTCGCTGCCAGATCTGGATGGATTTCACCGTGGCCCAGATTTCGAGAGTGAGGTGGGTCTTGGAGGAGATGATGCCGTTTGGCAGGTCGAAATAGGCGGAGATGGCGGCGGGCGTCTGATTGCCGCCGCCCAACCCGGGGAGGGTGAGCAGGGTGCCGTCGCGAGTGGCTCCGGTTCCGACGATGACGCCCGGCGCGGCGGAAATGGCGTCTGGAATGACGGTGCCGTTCGTGACGGGGCCGGTGGAATTGAAGGACCAACGGTGAGTGACCTATTGCGCGCTAGAATGAGTGGCGAATAAAAGGCCGGTGAAGAGCCAGCAAGAAGTGATGCGTGTCATCGGCAGAATTGGGTTTAGAAGTCCGCAAACTGCCGTCCGATGGCTGCGCTGTCAACAGACCGCGAACACCCAAATAGGGGGGGGAGGCTCAGAACGTTTTCCTCAGATGCGAGGGCAGGATGTTCAACTGCTCGCGGTATTTCGCGACGGTGCGGCGGGCGACTTTGATGCCTTGTTTGTCGAGCGCCTTCATCAGGAATTCGTCGGACAGCGGCTTGCCGGGATTCTCGGCGGTGACGAGCTGCTGGATCGCCTCGCGCACGCCGGCGTTAGAAACTTCAGTGCCATCGCTGGTCTGATAGCCGGTGGCGAAGAACGCGCGCATTTCCATGAGTCCGTGCGGGGTGAACACGTATTTCCCGGCGACCGCCCGCGAGATGGTCGTGGCGTGGAGGCTCAACTCTTCGGCGATGTCGTTCATCGTCAACGGTCGCAAATGGCGGTGGCCCTTGTTGAGGAACGCCGGTTGGTGCTCGATGAGCTTGTGGGCGATGGCGAGGATGGTTTCCTGGCGCAGCGAAATGGCGTGGATCAAGCTGCGGCCGTCGCGGATCTGGTCGCGGAGAAACTGGCGGGCTTTCGCGTCGGTGCCGGTTTTGCCGATCATGTCTTTGTAGAAGTCGTTGATCCGCAAATTTGGCAGATGTTCGCCGGTGAGGCGGGCATACCAATTTCCATCATCATCGCGCTCGATGACGACATCCGGCAAGATATAGGGATTGCCGGTCGGGTCATACTCGCCGCCGGGGTTCGGGGTCAGCCGACCGATCCGCGAAGCGGCTTCGGCGATGCGCTCGACGGTGGTGCCGAGTGCGCGGGCGATCTGCGGATGGCGCTTGCGGGCGAGATCTTCCAAGTGATCGCGGACGATTTTGTATTCGATGGTGTCCCTGCCGGTGGTGCGTTCAAGTTGCAGCAGCAGCGACTCAGGAATCCCAGAAGCGCCGATCCCGGCGGGGTCGAACGACTGGACGAGCGTCAGCGCTTCAGCGACGACTTTGGGCTTGAGACCCATCCGCGTTCCGAGCGCTTTTACCGGCAGATCGAGGAACCCGCGGTCATCGAGATTGCCTAAAATTGCTTGGGCGGCGTCGCGGATTTCAGGATCGACCATCGAAAGATCGAGCTGACGTTGGAGGTGTTGTTGGAGCGTTTCCGGGGCCACAATCGAGTCGTAAATCCGTTGGCGGCGCTCCTCATCCTCGCTGGTCCACGGTGAGCTTTTGCCTTCGAGGATGGTGCGGTCGCGCCAATCGTCGTCAGTCTGGTTCATGTATTCCAGCGAGTCTGCTTCCTCGGGATCTGGGCCTTCTTCATCAAGTGAAATGGTCTCGGTCAAATCTTCCAACACCGGATTGGTCTCAAGCGCCTGTTGCACGAGTTGGGAAAGTTCCAGCGTCCCCGCCTGAAGGATCTCCAAACTCTTGCGCATCTGGGGCGCGAGTGTCTGATGCTGCGATAGCGATTGATGGAGGAATGCGTTTGCCATTTCCGGCAAGTTCTTTGCCACCGCGAACCTAGGATGCTAACGAAAAAAACGAAGCAAAAATTGTGCCAGCAGCAGAAGTTTTTCCCTTGCGTTTGGGGAAACCTAAGCAAGGAGCGGCGGACTCCGATCCGCCGAGCCAATGGTGAGCCGGTGAGGCCGAGCGAACGCGCTTTTTCATCGGCTATCCATTGGCTGGGCGATTCGGAGATCGCCCTTCCTTGGGCACCTATCTTTAGCCCGCGAAGTAGGCGACACCGGCTTTGAACAACGGTTGTCGCTTGTTGCCGGGAATGTTCTTGGCCACCTGTGTGCCACTCCGCTCGGTGTGCGCCATTTTTCCGAAGACGCGGCCGCACGGGCTGGTGATGCCTTCGATGGCAGCGAGCGAACCGTTAGGATTGATCGTGCTGTCCATGGAGGGCACGCCGTCAGCGTCGCAATACTGGGTGGCGATCTGGCCGCTGGCGGCGAGTCCGGCGATGACCGCAGCGGAGGCATGGAACTTGCCTTCGCCATGAGAAAGCGGGATGCGGTGGATGTCGCCTAAAGTGCAGTTGCCCAACCACGGCGAAAGCGTGCTGACGATGTGAGTGCGGGCGTAGCAGGAAATGTGGCGGCTGATCGAATTGTGGATCAGCGTGGGGGCGTCGGCCGTGGCGTCGCGGATTTCGCCATAGGGCACGAGGCCGGTTTTGACGAGGGCTTGGAAGCCGTTGCAAATCCCAAGGATCAAGCCGTCGCGGTTCTTTAAAAGATCCATGATGGCATCCGCCACGCGCGGGCTGCGGATGATGGTGGCAATGAATTTGGCAGAGCCATCCGGTTCGTCGCCCGCGCTGAAGCCGCCGGGAAACATCAGGATCTGCGACTGGCGGATTTGCGCTGCTAGAGCCGCGAGGGATTCTTCGATGTGCTTCGGCGTTAGGTTTCGGAACACCAAGATCTCCGCTGCGGCCCCGGCCTCGCGGAAGGCTTTGGCGGAATCGTATTCGCTGTTAGTCCCGGGAAAGGTGGGGATCAAAACCTTCGGCTTTGAGATCGTGGATCGTGGATCGTGGATCGTGGATGAAGAGATGAGCGGAACATCCACCATCTCCGATCCCCTATCCCCTATCTCTTCGCGGGTCGGATAGATCGGCTCAAGCGGCGCGGTCCAAGCATCTTGGAGTTCGGTGAGGGTGTGCGCTTCGCCATTGAGAACGAGGGTGGCGGTGGCGGTGGTTTTACCCAGCTCGACCGCACTGAACTCTGCCGGGAGCGGTTCGGCGTGCTCGATGAGGAAGCCGAAGTAGCGCTCGCGAGTGAGGTCGAGCGTGGTGTTGATTTCCGCGCCGAGGTGGTTGCCGAAGCTCATCTTCGCAAGCGCGGCGGCGATGCCGGCTTGCCCGATGTGATGGAGCGAAAGGAGCTTCCCATCGGCATTGAGCTGATAGAGCGCGGCGGCCACTTCCCTGAGTTCGTCGAAATCCGGCAAGTGATCCGCGTCGCGGGAAACTTCCGCCAACGAGATCGTCGAGTCCGCCTGTTTGAACTCGGGCGAAAGCGCGAGGCTGGCTTTTCCAGGGGCGAGGGCGAAGGAGACAAGTGTCGGTGGGACGTCGAGTTCGTTGAAGGAGCCGGACATGGAGTCCTTGCCACCGATGGCGGCGAGGCGGAGCGAGTGTTGCGCCTGATAGGCTCCTAACAACGCGGCGAACGGCAAGCCCCAGCGAGTCGGATCGTTGCCGAGTTTTGGAAAATATTCCTGAAGTGTTAGCCGGATGTCGGAGAGTCGTGCGCCTGCGGCCACTGCCTTGCAGACGGATTCCGTGACGGCATAAAGCGCGCCGTGGAAGGGCGACCAAGCGGATAGATCCGGGTTGAACCCCCAGCTCATGTAGGTACAAACGTCGGTCTCGCCCTCTAGCAGCGGCAGCTTGGCCACCATCGCGTCCGGCGGCGTGAGCTGATTTTCTCCGCCGAAAGGCCACAACACAGTGCCCGCGCCCACGGAGCCGTCGAAGATTTCGCCGAGGCCTTTTTGGGAGCAGATGTTGAGGCTTGATAGATGGGAAACAAGGGACGGAGCGGGACAGGACGCTCCAGCCACGGGATTTGGCGGAGCCAGCAGGTCGGGAGGGCGTTTGTAGATGACGGGATCGATGAAGCGAAGCGTTTTGCCATCAGTGCCGAGGAGGACGTTTTCGTCGTGGAGATCCTCAATGAACAGATCCTCCGCAGGGAGGTAGTAGTCGTCATTACGAAAGCGGAACGCGCCGATGCGGGTCATGTGGGCCTCCACTTGGGCGCGGGTGGCTCCCGTGGGATTTCCGTCAGCCGATATCAGGGCCGGGACAGTCTGCTGCCTGACGACCACCGCGAGGGAACCGCTGTCTTCGATGAACCCGCTGAAGGTGTAGGCCGTGTCCGGGAATAAAATCCGGTGGAAATGGAGGCGATCCAGATATTGGAGCCAGTGACCGTGGTAGCTCCCGTTATTGGCCTTGATGAAATGGAAGCCGTCGGATTCAGGGAATACTTTTTGTTCCGCTCCTCCGAGAGAGCCTGCGGCGATCCAGTCTTGATTAAATTTGTCCGGGGTGAGGAACAGTTCGCTCAGGCAGCTTCGAATTTGCTGCTCTTCAACGGTGCGTAGGGCTCGGTGGAGTTCGTATCGCTCGGATTTTGTCGTTGGGACCGGGATGCCAGCTTTTTCGTTTGCTCGATGCACTCGTCGTATGACATCCGCCGCTCGCTCGCCGCCAGTGCCAAGGCTTTTGCGCAGGAGGCTTTGTGGGCTTCGTTCAAGTAGATTTCGTCTGAGTTCATGTTGGTATGGTAAACTGGATGTCAAGGGACTGCTACCGGATGCTCCGGCCACGTGGATGTTCGCACTCTGCTGGACGCCGTTGGTGTCGAGGAAGGCGCGGGAGAGATTGACGATGGTTTTGCCGCGCCAAGTCATCACCAGTCGGCCGCTGTTAGTGACGTTGGCGACGTGGCGGCACTCGAGGTTTTCCTTGTCGGACTCGGCGATGAAATAGGCGATCTCTGAGGCGTCCACGCAGATGGCCATGCGTTCCTGGGATTCGGAAATGGCGAGTTCGGTGCCGTCGAGGCCGTCGTATTTCTTTGAAACGGCATCGAGATTGATTTCTAACGACGGGGCAATTTCGCCGATGGCGACCGAAATGCCGCCGGCTCCGAAGTCGTTGCAAATTTTAATTTTGCGGGTGAGTTCCGGGTTGCGGAACAGGCGCTGGATCTTGCGCTCGGTCGGGGCGTCGCCCTTCTGGACCTCGGCGGAATTTTCCAAAGCGGTGTCGGTGTGTTCCTTTGAAGAACCGGTCGCGCCGCCGACACCATCGCGGCCAGTGCGACCGCCGATGAGCAGGATGATATCGCCGGGGGCCGGGGAGCCGCGGAAAACGTTAGAACGCGGGACGGCCGATACGACGGCACCGATTTCCAAGCGCTTGGCGACGTAGCCGGGGTGATAGACTTCCGCGACCTGGCCAGTGGCGAGGCCGATCTGGTTGCCATACGACGAGTAACCGCGGGCCGCGACTTGGCAGATTTTTTTCTGCGGGAGCTTGCCCGGCAAGGTTTCGGAAAACGGCACGCGCGGGTCGCCGGCACCGGTGACGCGCATCGCCTGATAGACATACGAGCGTCCTGATAGCGGATCGCGGATGCAGCCGCCGAGGCAGGTGGCGGCACCGCCGAAGGGTTCGATCTCGGTGGGATGGTTGTGAGTCTCGTTTTTAAACATTACGAGCCATTCCTCCGCAGGGCGGCCGTTAATAGAAACCGGGACAACAATGGAAGCGGCGTTGACCTCCTCGGAGACTTCGAGGTTGTCGAGTTCCCCCGAGGCTTTCAGTTCGCGCATGCCGATGAGCGCGATGTCCATCAGGGTGATCGGTTTTTCCTCGCGACCGAGTGCGCTGCGGGTGGCGAGGTAGGTTTGCCAAGCGCGTTGGACGGGTTCCGTGCCTTCGCCGAAGGTGACCTCGTCGATTTTGGTGAGGAACGTCGTATGGCGGCAGTGGTCCGACCAATAAGTGTCTAACATCCGAATCTCGGTGAGGCTCGGATCGCGGTTCTCCTCATCGCGGAAATAAGTCTGGCAGAACGCCACGTCTTCGGCGGACATCGCGAGGCCGAGTTCCGCGCGGAGGGTGGCGGGGTTTTGGTTGGCGAAGTCGGTGAGGATTGCCACGTCGGGTGGAGTGGAGGGGGCTTGGCGGTTGGAAACCGCCGCCACGGGGACTTCGTGGGAATCCACCGCGTTAATGACGAAGGATTTGACGCTCTGGAACTCGGTGGCAGTTAGGGTGCCCGCGAGGATGATGACTTTCGCGGAGGCGACGAGCGGGCGTTCCTTGCCGGTTAGAATCTGGACGCACTGCGCGGCGGAATCGGCGCGTTGGTCGAACTGGCCGGGGAGAAACTCGACTGCGAAGGCTGTCTCGTTTTCCGCTATGGCGAGTTTTCCGGAAATAAAATCCACCTGCGGCTCGGATAAGATCAGGCGTGACGCGGAACGGAATTCGTCACTGGTTAAGCCTTCGCAATCGTAGCGTTGGACGATGCGAACGCCCATCAGGCCGGGCAGCACGAGCGACTCGTGGAGGTCATGCAGGAGATGCCGGGCCTCGGCGGTGTGGGCGGCCTTTTTTTCGACGAAAATGCGGTTCATGGGAGCGGTGCGCGGCAGAGCTTTGGAAAGCGCCGGATGCTAGGAGTCCGCACCGGTAGCGCAAGCGGAATGGGGCGGAGGTAGATGGCCGAAGCTCTGCCCCTTGTTTGAGAGCAAATGAATCAACGTTTGAACCGCGCCTCATACTCGCGATGCAGATCCCGATGTCGCGATTCAAGTTCCTCAATGGCCATGCACGCCAACGCTTCGCCGGGACTCATGCCGCAACCCAGAAACTCTTCCAAAGTCTGGATTTTGCCAATCCAAAGTCCTTTTTGCTGCCCTTCGACACGCCCTTCGGCACGACCTTCGACACGACCTTCGGCTTTCAGTTTTTCGGCGACAGACATGGCATTTTTTTCAAGTTCGGGGTTCGACGAGAGGGTATGATAAATCTTCTTTGCGTCAAGGTCGCTGTCGGAATGGAGTGCGTAGAGCAGCATGTAACCTAGCAGGTCATCCGGAAGTTCTCTCGCTGAATAGGCGGCAAGCCATTGGAAGAAACGCAGCAATTCCTTTTGTCGGGCCAGTTTCATCAACTGCAGCACAGCACGCAACTGGGCATCGTCCTCCCCGGTGGCGGGATCGAAGCGGGTGAGATCTAGCAGCGCGTGATGGAACTTCGGCAGGAATGGAAGCAGCGCGGCGGAGGTTTCCTCGGGAAGTTCGAAGAGATCTTCAAAGGCAGTGGAAACGTTCCAAGCGTCCGGCCCCTGATGGAAAACGAAGGAAAGAACGGGCGGCAGTGGAAAGCCATGCTTCTTGTGATACTGGGTGAAAATTTCCGTTTGGTAGCCGAGCAGTCGCAACGGCATGGTTGGGTCTGGCGTGCTTTGATGCTCGAAAAGAAGATAGAGCAGAATTTCCCTCCCCCCGATGCGGACTGAGAAGAGTAGGTCAGAATGTAACTGTTGGAGGCTGGTCTTCACGAACGAGCCGGGCAGAACGGCTAGCGAGTCCCAGTCGATGTGCGCGGTGATCGCCGGCGGCAGGTGGCTTTTAAAAAATGCCTTGGCGTGTTCCGGCTGGGAGAAGATCGCTTTGAAAAAACCGTCGTTGGTGTGCGCGGCGGGAGTGAGATCAGATTCTTCCACGGAGCAGAGATTCTATCAAACGTCCCGTAGCGGCAAGGCTCGTTTTACGGCTCACATTGAGCGGCTCAGTGCTTGCTGGTGCAGGCTCTCCAATTCCGCTGCCGGGATCGGCGTGGGATCGGGATACTCGAAGATTTCCCCTTCAAAATTCCGCAACGTGATCTTGCCGGACGCGGTATCGACCACGTAGTTCGGGTTGATCGGGATTTTTCCGCCGCCGCCCGGGCCATCAATGACGAACTGGGGAATCGCATAGCCAGTGGTGTGGCCGCGCAGACCTTCGATGATCGCCACCCCTTCCGCGACCGAAGTTCGGAGGTGCGACGAGCCGTTGATAAGGTCGCACTGATAGAGATAATACGGTTTCACGCGGCACATCAGCAGCTTTTGGACGAGCGCTTTTTGGACGTCCACGCTGTCGTTCACGCCGCGCAGCATCACACTTTGGTTGCCGAGCGGGATCCCGGCATCGGCGAGGCGGCCCAGCGCGTCGCGGACTTCGGTGGTGAGTTCGCGCGGGTGGTTCGAGTGGACTGAAATGAAAAGCGGGTGGTGCTTTTTTAACATCGTGCACAGCTCCCGCGTGATCCGCTGCGGCAGGAAAATCGGGATCCGCGAGCCGATGCGGACGAACTGGATGTGCGGGATAGCCCGCAGACGAGTGAGGATTTTATCCAGTCGGTCGTCCGAAAATAGCAGCGGATCGCCGCCGGATAGCAGCACGTCGCGGACTTCCGTGTGTTTCTCGAGATACCTGAAAGCAGGCTCCCACTGCGTTTCCAGATGCTGCTCGCCCACGCCGGAAACGACCCGCGAGCGGGTGCAGTAGCGGCAGTAAGAAGCGCAACGGTCCGTCACCAGAAACAACACCCGATCCGGATAGCGGTGGACCAACCCCGGCACCGGCATGTGGGAATCCTCGCCACACGGATCGGCCATTTCCTCCGGCGCATTCCAACCTTCCTCGAGCCGCGGAATGACCTGGCGGCGGATCGGGCAGTCCGGGTCGTCGCGGTCGATTAGATTGAAAAAGTGCGGCGTGATCGACATCGCAAGCTTGGTCCCGGCGAGCAGCACGCCGGCCCGCTCCTCGTCGGTTAGGTTGAGCCGCAGATTAAGATCGGCGAGCGAATCGACGCGGTTTCTGAGCTGCCAGCGGTGATCATCCCAGTTCGCGGTATCTTCGTCTGACCAATAGCCGGGAGCGTGGGAGATGAAGGCGGGGTCGAGGTCGGTGGGGCGCATGGGAAAATGGGAGGCGGCGGAATTCGTCTTGGCGGAGATTTTGGACAGCTTCGGGAAATCCGCAACCGAGAATCCGCGCTCTTATTTCAACGCACAACGGCGGATCAGCTCGATCAGCCTGCCGGTGGAAGCCGCCACGGTGGGGGCAAATGGCAAACGGTCATCCGCATCTGCGGCAGTGATCAGCGGGCGGGTCGCGACCCGCACCGCCGGTAAATTCATTTCAAACAAGATGCTTGCGAGGTCCGAATCGTCGCCCAGACAAACGACTTCCGCGCCGTAAACCGCGCCCAGTCCAGCCACTAGATCGAGCGGAGCAGCAGAAACGTCGCGGGATGTTAGCCATAACGGCTCGCCCGCGCCCATCGCTTCCACGCAGAGGATTGCCTTGGGCGGTCCAGCAGGTTTCGCCAGTTCGAGGAACTTCGCTGCAGTTTCTACCACCGGCGATTCCGGGTCGTTCGAGTGAGGCAGGAAAATAAAATGCACCGCCGCAGTCGGCTTGTCGCGGGCAAGCGCCTGGGCGGCGGCCAGCGTGGCGGCTAGGCCGGTCGCATTGGCCTCCGCCCCGCGCGAGCCGGCGCGGCTGTCATAGGACGTGATCACCCACACCGGCGGCGCGTCTGGCTTTTTCCCGGCGAGCGTCACCTGGAGGATAGGCCAATCTGCCGGACCCTTGGTTTTGCGGACCGCATAGCCGGTGTTAGACGGGCCTAGCAGCCCCTCGATCATGGCAGCAGTCCGAGATAAATTCGCGGCGGCAGTCTCCGAGGACACATTCCGCTCGCCGATGACTTCCACGATTTTCCTTAAATCATCCGCGATCAGCGGCGTCGAGACCGCTTGCGAAAAGCGCTCCTGCTCGACGAGAGCCTGCTTTTTCTCGCGGTGAAAATAATACCACAGCGCCCCGCCACCCGATGCCACGAGCCACACCGGCAGGAGAACTAACAACAGCGTAACCCAGCGCGAGCGATGCGGACGACTCATGGTTAGACCTCCTTCCTCACTTCGTTCGCAGGGGCGAGGCTGTTTACCGGATCCTCCTCCACCTCGTCCACCTCGATCTCCTTCCGCAGCTTTTGGGAAACCCACGGGCGGATGAAGCCATATAACAGATAGATGCTAAACAACGCCACCGGCATCACATAGCGGAACTGCACGATGGCGATCACCAGCAACAACGCGATCACGATGGCACCCAGATTTCCCCGCGTTTTCCAACCCACCTTCTTGAAACTCGGGTAGCGCACGTCGCTAATCATCAGCAGCGAGAGTCCTAACATCGCACCAGCTAGGATATATTTCCACATCCCGATCTCGTGGTCGTTCTTGTAGAGATCGATCAGTAAAAACGTCAGCGAAGCGATGAATCCCGCCGCCATCGGGATCGGCAGGCCGCGGAAATCGTTCGACGCGCCGGGCTTCTTGGGCAAAGCCGCGAGGCAGTTAAAACGCGCCAACCGCATCGCCCCGCACACCAGATAGATCAGCGCGATCGCCCAGCCAATGTTCTTCGGCAGCGGGAACAGCACCGCGCGGGACAGCAGCAGCGCCGGAGCCATCCCGAAGGAAATGATGTCAGCCAGCGAATCAAACTGCTGGCCGAAGGGCGATTCCTGGCCACCCAGCCGCGCCAGTCGGCCGTCTAGCAGGTCAAACAAGCACGAGCCAAAAATCAGCAAGATCGCGTATTCGTAGTAGCGATGGGAAACCTCGTAATACTCCTTCGCTGTTAGCGGCAGCTCGCCCGAAATTTTCTGAACCTCGTTGAGTCCTTTGAAAATCATCAACACCGCAAAAAATCCACACGCAAGATTGCAGGCCGTCATCAAGTTCGGCAAAAAATAGATTTTCGGTTCGTCCGGATCGCGTTCTCTCGGCATGGCGGGAGCTTATTCCACGGCTGGTAGTTTGGAAACAGCCTAAAAAGTAGTCGAGGACTTCAGTCCGCTCTTCAGTCAGCGACTTTCACTAAGAACGGACTGAAGTCCTAGACTCCGTTTGGCGCTTCGTCAGTCCGACCCTACCCCGTATTTTTTGATTTGAGCGAATGGTCAACCACGGTTAAAACTCCGCCCATAGCGATGGCAAAACGGGTTTCCAAAATCTCCAGCACTCTCAAACAACTTGGTGAAATCCAAGAAACAGATTGGGACTTCATCGCCCTCCTCAACACGGAGGTGAAGGAACTCGAGATCGCACGGTCGCTAAAGCGGTTAGCGAGTATTCAGGTGATGGAATGGGATTTCAGGACCGTCTTGCCAGCGGTGAAAAAAGTGGCAAACCAAGAAGTGGATGTTGCCGGTTTTTTCAAACGCACAGCCCATTACAAAGTGATGGAATGGGAATTCCGCAGTGCCATGCCAGTGGCAAGCAATGCGGCACCGCCCGCACCGGCGAAGTCATCTATCAGCCCTGCGGAACTTCAAGCGATCACCCTGCGGCTGAAAAATTTCCTGCAATTCGTGGTGGTAAATTTGATCAACGAGCCGAGCAACGCCCAGATCAAGATCACGCAAATGGGTCCTAGCGGGCTGCGCCTCAAACTGGTGCTGGGGCAGAAAGATGTGGCGACGCTCATCGGCAAAGAGGGGCACACGGCTGCTGCGATTCGCAATATTCTTAAAGCCACCGCTGCGATGCATGGCGTGCAGGCGTTGTTACAAATCCACTCGCACGAAGACGAGCTGGCGCTGCTAGCCAAAGAAGCGGCGCGACCGTAGTGCGGGTGTTAGACCAGATCGGAATGACGGGATTGTCATCCACGCTCGGGCGGCTAGGGTTCTGTCGATGCAAGCTGCCGATCTCTCCACTGACTCGCCGATGGCGTTGATCCTCGAAACGTTGCCGGGTGCGCGGCGGGCCATTTTCGCCCGCTATCATCTCGGCGGTTGCCAAAGCTGTGCGTTTTCTAACGAGGAAAGCTTGGCAGATCTTTGCGCACGCTCAGAGATCCCAGCGGACGAGGTGCTGGCACATTTGCTCGCCAGCCACGGCCATGATTCCGCAATGCTGCTGGAACCAGCCGCTGCCAAAGAGGCAATTTGCGGGTTGCGGTTGATCGACCTGCGCACCCGCGAGGAACACGAGGCGGTGGTGATTCCCGGCTCGGAATTTTTCACCCAGGAACTCCAACAGCAGCTCTTCGCCGGAGACTCTAACACTGTGATCCTGCTCTACGATCACGCCGGAAAAAACGTGCTCGATCAAGTCGCCTGGTTCCGTGGCCACAGCCTCAACCAAACTTACGGCCTGCGCGGCGGCATCGATGCTTGGAGCCAAGAAGTCGATCCATCCATCCCCCGCTATCGGCTGGAGATGGAGTGAAGAGAAAATGCTCCTGCGTCACTGCTCCGCGCGATAGCAATTTCCTTCAAGCACCACCGCGCGGCCTAAGCGGCTGGAGAGTTCACAGGCGTCTAGCAGCAACTGAGTTTTCAATGAAATCTCCGGCCAGCGGGAATCGGTGATCCCATTTCTAACTTCTGCGGCGAAGCAGGCGAACATCCGTGCGGCGGTGCTCACGCCGGCTCCGGGCGAGCGGGCGCTGCGGTGGAAGCCGATTTCAAAGTCGGTGTCGTTGTCATCTGCGGGCACCACGAAGTCCGGCACGCGCACGTTGCCCTTGGTGCCACTGACGTTGAGCCACCGCTGGTTCGGAGTTAAAAATGAACAATAGAACGACGCAGTGGCACCGTTAGCAAAATCCAGCTCGCCGGAAAACTCCATGATCGCCGCGTTTTCACCACCTAACACCCTCCCCCACACTCGCTGTGGCAGCTCCCATTTCATCGCCCACAACGAAGCACGCAGGCAATACCAACCGAGGTCACCGAGACATCCCGTCGGCTCAAGAGCGGCCTGGCTGCGGATGTCGCCGGTGGCGAAATCATCGCCACCGCGGAAACTGAAGGCCGATGAAATCCGCCACACCTCCCCCACCGTTTCGCCGTCGTCGAGGATCTCGCGCAGCCGGGAAAAGCGCGGGTCGTGCATGAACATTACCCCGTCCATGAAGCGCACGCCGTGGAGATCGCAGCACGCGATCATCTCCCGCAGATCGGCCGCGCTAACCGCGCAGGGCTTTTCACACAACACATGCTTGCCCGCCTCCGCCGCGCGAATCACCCACTCCTTGCGGACGCCCGTGGGCAACGGAATGTAAACTGCCTCGACCTCAGCACTGGCTAACAAGGATTCGTAACTGCCATGCGCGGCGGGTCTAACCGGCCAAGCTGACTCGGCTTGCATCTCGTCGATAAACGCATCCGCCTTCGCTAAATCCCGGCTGGCCAGCGCCACCAGAGTCGCCGCGCCGCTCTCGCGTAGCGCCGGCCAATTGCGGCGGATGATGCGAGCGGTGCTGAGAATGCCCCAACGGAGCGGGGCAGTGATGGGGAGCGGATGCATCGGAGTTAGATAGAGTTTCCGAGTCGCTCCGCAAAACAAAAAAGGCGGACCATCATGGCCCGCCTTTTTCCTAACATCCACTCGACCGCCTGTTATGGCTCCGCCGAGCGAATCAACTCGCTGAATTTTTTGCGCTCCGATGGCTGGAGGGATTTCCACGGAAACTGGGTGATCTGCGGGTCGTCCTTGGCCAGCCGGTGGTTGCGCACCTGAGTCGTTAGAAACACTGCGCGGTAGCCCGGAGCGAGCTTCGCGGGTTCCAGGTTCAAGGGATCGAGCGTCTCCGCCGCCTTGGCATCTTGGCCGTCGCAAAGATAAGCCGTGGCAAGCACGCACTGGATCGGCATCTCCTTGGGGAAAGCTTTGGCCAGCGGAGTCATCGCCTTGATGATCGTCTTGGCGTCGGCCAAATTGTTGAGGCAGGCGAGGTAGGCATACTGGGTGAGCAACACCGGATTGCCGGGTTCTAACGCCAGATAGTTCGCGCAAATTTCGATGAGGACATTCTCCCGCCCTTGTTCTGCTAGCGCATTGAGCAGCAACTTGAGATCCGAGTAGAGTGGCAAAGGTCCGCGGCCGAGACGGATCGCCTCCACCATCGCGACGTCGGCCTGCTCGCGTATCCCCGCCTCCCCGGCAAGCCGGTGAAGGGTTAGATACGCGGTGGATCGCTGGCTGGATTTTGCCTCGCCCATCGCGGCGTTCCAGTGTTGGGCGAGGCCCGGGAGATTGCCACTCTTCGCTGCGGCGATCGCGCGATGCGCGAGTTCCTCGGACTTTGGCAGCGCCTGACCGTGCGCATCCAATAACAGAACGACCTGATCCCACGCACCGGCTTGCTCCATGGCCTCTAGCAGCGGGACAAACAATCCGGGATGCG